>JBGOTD010000010.1:0-14174 GCA_041476285.1 Candidatus Micrarchaeaceae archaeon | reverse complement strand
TCCGGATTCATCTCGCCCAGACCTTTGTAACGTTTTACTTCTGCTTTGCCATCATAGTCGCTTATGGCCTTGCTGAGATCTGCATCGTAATAAAGATATTTTGACTCTTTGCCTCGTGATACCTTGTAAAGTGGGGGCTGCGCTATGTATATGTTGCCTCTTTCTATGAGCGGGCGCATGTATCTGTAGAAGAAAGTTAGAAGCAGTGTTCTTATGTGACTTCCATCTACGTCTGCGTCCGTAAGGAGTATTATCTTGTTGTATCTTAGGTTCTCTGGATTGAATGATTCCTTTATGCCTACGCCGAATGCGGTTACCATAAGGTGCAGCTCCGAATTGTTGAATATTTTTTCGTCGGACGCCTTTTCCACATTAAGCACTTTTCCCCTTAGCGGCAAGATTGCCTGGTAGTTTCTGTCTCTTGCCTGTTTGCTGGAACCGGCTGCGCTTACACCCTCGACTATGAATATTTCAGATTTTGAAGGGTCATCTTCAGTGCAATCGGACAGTTTACCAGGTAATACCGATCCTTCAAAAAGACTTTTCTTTCTGGCAAGTTCCTTAGCTCTTCTAGCAGATTCCCTGGCCTCAGCAGCAGTCATTACCTTTCTTATTATGTTTGTTCCGTCTGCAGGATTTTCCTCAAGATATGTGGAAATTGCTGCGTAGAGAGTGCTGTCAACTATGCTTTTTATGGTAGTATTTCCAAGTTTCTCCTTTGTCTGGCCTTCAAATTCAGGATTTTGCATTGATACAGAAAGTATTGCAATAAGGCCTTCGCGCGTGTCCTCGCCTTCCATTTCTGCCTGCTGTTTTCCTAGCTTTTTTGAGTTTTTCTGCATGTAATTCGTAATCGCCCTGGTTAATGCGGATCTGAATCCAATTACATGTGTGCCTCCTTCTGGTGTTCTTATTTTGTTAACAAATGAGAGAAGATCCTCTGCATAGCTGTTTACATATTGCATGCCTAAGTCTATTTTTATCGAATCCACATGCTTGCTTATTATTATCGGCCTTGTTAGTGCCTCTTTATCGCCCCTTACAAATTCCAGAAAATCCGGTAGCCCTTTTTGTGATGAATAGGTAGAAACTTTTTCATTTGCCGGATCACGCCTATCAACAAGCAGTATGTGAATGCCTGGATTAAGAAATGCAAGTTCCTTTAGTCTCTCGTTAAGCTCTATTGAATCGAAGCTTTTTGCAGAGAATATACTCTTGTCTGGCTTGAATTTTATTTTTGTTCCGGTGTCTTCCGGATTTGTAGTTCCTATTGTCTCCAGTTCTGATGCTTTCAGGCCTTTGCTGAATTTTTGATGGTATATTTTACCGTTTCTTTTAACAGTAACATCTGTACTTTCAGAAAGTGCGTTTACAACAGTCAACCCAACACCGTGAAGGCCTCCAGAAACCTTGTACGCCTTGTTGTTGAATTTTCCACCAGTATGCAAAGATGTCATTATTACTTCAAGTGCCGGTTTTCCCTCCTTCTCCATGATGTCGACAGGTATTCCTCTGCCATTATCACTTACTTCCGCGATGTCAGAGTCTTCGTCCCTTGTAAGAGTCATTGTTATCTCTTTTGCGTAGCCTGCCTGGGCCTCGTCTATTGCATTATCCAGCACTTCGTACAGGAGGTGAATAAACCCTTTGTTGGCGGTTGAGCCGATGTACATTGCAGGTCTTTTTCTTACTCCTTCGGCTCCTGAGAGGGCGATTATGTCCTTTGCACTATACTCGTTATTTTCCATGCCCACCAGTAGATTAATTGGTCAATATATGTTCTATTTTTTAGCTTTAAAATCCTTTCTATGTAGAGAGAAAAGTGCTTTGATTTTGCTTCGGGGTTCCGCTAAATGCAGAGGGCAATAAGGCATAAATATCTCAAAATACATAATTTGTATAGGAAGAATAAAATGAGAAAATTGGCTAAATTGTGGGACGGTTTGGAAGGTGGAAAAGTTGAATGCACAGCTTGCGCAAGAAGGTGCAGAATACCTGAAGGTTCAAAGGGGTTTTGTTTTGTAAGACAGAACCATAATGGCAAGCTGTATCTTGTAAATTATGGCAAAATTGACGCAATGCAAGTTGACCCCATAGAGAAGAAACCCTTCAATCATTTTATGCCAGGAAGCTATGTGTTTGGGATCGGAACGTCCTCGTGCAATTGGGGCTGTCTTTTCTGCCAGAACCATAACATATCCAAAGAAAAGGAAATCAAAGGGGCTGGTGCGTCTCCCAAGGAGATAGTAGAGCTGGCAATAAAACATAATGCCCAGAGCATAGCTTTTACCTATAATGAGCCGACAATATTCATAGAGTATGCGCTTGACGTCGCAAAAATAGCGCATGAAAAGGGACTTTACAATCTTTTTGTAACGAACGGGTACATGACAGAAGAATCTATAAACGAGATGAAAGGACTTATAGATGCAGCAGTTATAAATTTCAAAGGTAATGGGGATCAGAAGTTCTCTAATAAATACGAGGCGGTTGTCTCAAATGAGCCCGTAAAGGAAGCTCTCATTAAATTAAAGAGGGCGGGCATCCATATAGAGTTGACAGACCTTATCATACCACATGTTGGTGACTCTTTAGAGGCATGCAATGACCTTACAAAATGGGTATTTGCAAATCTGGGGGCAGATACCCCGATACAATTTACAAGATTCCATCCTGATTACAAGATGCTTGATACAATTGAAACACCATATTCAACACTTGAGTCTCATTATAAAATTGCTAAGGAAAACGGACTAAATTATGCATACATAGGAAATGTACCTGAAAGTCCGCACGAGAGCACATATTGCCCTAAGTGCAATGGTTGCGTGATAAAAAGGTATGGATTTTACATAATGGGATGGGATATTGATGATAATGGCAGATGCAATAATTGTGGCTATGATATTCCTGTTTTTGGGAAGCCGCCAAAAGTATTTAGATATGAAAGTATCAAAGCAATATATTAGACTTGGGCGATTTCTATGGATAAAACAAAGGTCATAATAATTGGAGCTGCAGGAAGAGATTTTCATAATTTTAACGTATTGTTCAGAAAGAACTCATCTTATGAGGTTGTCGCTTTTACTGCCAGTCAAATCCCGTACATATCAAATCGTTCCTATCCTAAAGAACTCAGCGGGGAGCAATATCCGAGCGGTATAAAAATATATGATGAATCTGAACTGGAAGAACTTATAAAGAAATTAAAAGTGGATGTTTGTATACAGTCATATAGTGACCTGCCTTATGAAGAAGTAATGCGAAAGGCAAGTATAGTAAATGCCGCTGGTGCGGATTTCTGGCTTGTTGCACCGGAAAAGACCATGTTGAAATCATCCAAGCCCGTTATTGCAGTTTGCGCTGTCAGAACGGGCAGCGGAAAGAGCCAGACTGCGAGATATATTTCGTTGCTTCTTAGGAAATTAGGTTTAAAGACCGTTGTAATAAGGCATCCTATGCCTTATGGCATACTGAAAGAACAAAAGTTGCAGAGATTTGCCTCAATAAAAGACCTTGACAAACACAAAACAACAATAGAGGAAAGAGAGGATTATGAGCCGCACATAAGGAATAGATTTGTGGTTTATGCTGGCGTGGATTATGAGGAGATTCTTCGTGCTGCAGAAAAGGAAGCAGATATAATAATCTGGGACGGCGGAAATAATGATGCACCATTCATAAAACCAGACCTTTTCATAACCGTTGCCGATCCACTCAGGGCAGGCAATGAATTAACTTATTATCCAGGTGAGACCGTTGCAAGAATGGCTGATTTAATAATAATAAATAAAGTGAATTCCGCTACTACTGAAGAATTGGATCTGCTTCAAAAAAACTTAAAGCAAATAAACAAAAATGCCAAGATAATATATGCAGATTCTGTAGTAACCCCAGACAACCCTAAACTGATAAAAGGTAAAAGAGTTCTCGTAATAGAGGACGGGCCCACAATAACGCATGGTGGCATGAGGTTTGGTGCGGGAATGGTTGCCGCAAAGGAATATGGTGCTAAAGAACTGGTAAGGGCAAAGGATTACGCTGTCGGGGAAATAAAGGAGGCATTTAGGAAGTATCCGAAGCTTGATTTGGAGCTGCCGGCCATGGGCTACAGTATCAAGCAGATAAAGGACCTTGAATCCACAGTAAATAATGCAGATTGTGAGGTTGTGATTTCTGCCACACCCATAGACCTAAGAAACGTGATAAACATAAACAAGCCCATAGTGCAGGTAAGCTACGAGCTGAAGCCCAAAAGCGATGAGCTTGATTCAATAATTAAAAAATTTGCAGGGAGCGTGAAGAAATGAAACAAAAAACCCTGCTGATGTTTATTTTGTTGCTTGGTATCATAGATGCATCGTACCTTACAGTCGTTCATTTTATGCCTGGTGCATTAAAGTGCCCAACCGTAGGCACTACAGTAAATTGTGAAAGTGTGCTTACTAGCAGTTTTTCGGTTGTTTTTGGGGTTCCGCTTGCGGCCATTGGACTTGCATGGTTTGTTGTATCACTTTTATTTTTGATTTTTGGCCACAATAGGATAGTAAAAAATATCTGGATGCTTTTTGGGATAGGCGGCATAATCTATTCCATAATAGGGCAAAGCATAATAGGCAAGATATGCATTTACTGCAGCTTGCTTGACGTCTTGATTGCATTAAGCGTTGGGTTGTTCGTTTATATTAGAAATTTTAAATAGTTGGTGAGTCATTGGAAATAAGGGATCCGATACATGGCAATATTGATTTAAGTGATACCGAATCCAAGATAATTGACACACCGGAGATGCAGCGGCTCAGGTACATAAAGCAGCTCGACGTATCCCACCTCATATTCCCAGGTGCAAATCATACCAGATTCGAGCATTCGCTAGGCACGATGCATGTCACAAAGAGCCTTGTTTCACAGATATATGAAAATAAGGAGAGGGAATTTTCGTACGTTGGTTTGCTACATGATATAGGACACGGACCGTTCTCACATCTCACAGAACGATTTATGAAAACGCATTTGAAAAAGAACCACGAGCAGATGGGAGAAAAAAGGATAAAAAATTCCGAGATTAAGGATATAATATCTGATTCTGGCATGTCTTTCAGCAAGATAATGGACTATTTCAAAGATGCGGATAAGATAGATGTCGTTGGCGGGGCTCTTGGATCTGATAGGCTTGATTATCTTATGAGGGATTCTCATTATACAGGAGTTGCTTACGGTATAATAGATTATGAGCGACTTAAAAGCAGGCTGGTTTTATCGAACAACAAGGTTGCCGTATTGGAAAGCGGGATTTCCGGTGCGGAGTCTGTTTTAATGGCAAGATATTTCATGCACCTGAACGTATACACGCATCATGCACATTCTATTGCTTCGAAGATGCTGCAAAAGTCGATAGATTTGGCCTTAGAGAATGGTGTTTTTAGCATTGATGAGCTTGTCGACATGTATGACGAGCAATTGATGGGAAAGCTGTTGGGTTCCAATGTGAGCAGGGTATCTGATATTGCAAAACGTGTTAAAGAAAGAAGACTTTTCAAGAGAGCATACTATGGCAGAGTAAGTGTTGGTATGAATTCTGTAGAACTTGAAGACGAGATAGTACGAGCCGGCTTTGGAAGAGATGAATTTGTGGTGCATTTGGTAAGTCTTGCAGGGGGTGGGGATGATATTGACGTTGTTGATACTAAGAACAGCCTTGTTGGAAAGCTTACGGAGCGCTCACCGCTCATCAAGGCACTTAGTAAGATGCTTATAGATTCAAGAAGGCTTATTGTTGCGTGTGATAAAAAGAATATTGAACGCCTGGAGAATATTGTAAAGAAATTTGTCAACTAGACTAGTAATATTAATCTTCTCTACATTAAATATTTCTTGTGGGTCCATAGCTCAGCATGGTCAGAGCGGCTGGCTCTTAACCAGTAGGTCGGGGGTTCAAAATGGACTTTTTGATTTCTGTCAAACAGTTTAGGAAAATCCCCCTGGACCCGCATATACGTCAGGGTTGCATCCAGTCTATTTCATAGTATTCGTAATCGCTCCCTTGCAGTTCTATTCTTTTTACTTTGTAATAGGTAACTGAAGTTTCCCTATCGGCTATGGCTATGATTAATTCCTGCTTGTTGGATTTTGCCTCGTTTATTATTGCGGATAATTCGCTGCCGCCTATGTATTCTTCCTCGCTCAGGGACAGCATTCCGAATCTTGGCTTTGTCTTTTCTGGTGTTTCTATTTCGTTGTTTTTCCTGTGGTAAAGTACGAAGTCTATTGCGAGCATCTTCTTTCTGCTTTTTCCAGGTATTGCAAGTATGAATGTTTTTCTTACCGAATGCGCCACCCTGATTACTCTTGCCCATTCCGATATCAGCAATTTTGCATCTCTTGGGAATACATGTATCACGTGCATCGAGTGTATCCACGATGAATCTGTCTTTATTGGTTGTGCGCCTGGGAAGTAGACCCTGAAATGCGTGCCGAACTTGAATCCTGTTTTTATTACATACCCTTTGCTGCGCCAGTCGGCATATACCTCGTAAAGCTTTTGGAAATCGGATCTTCTCTTGTTTGCAGTGACGGTTATTTGCCTCTTTGTGAAATTAGATATTTCAAGAATGTTGTTGTTTATTAGAAAAAGTGTTTCGTATATGTCTAATTTGTTCAGTTGCCCATGGTCTTTAACCTTGTAAGTGCCGTACTGTCCGAACCAGTGTTCATTATATATGCCCTTGCCCTTTTCTACATCGTCAATTATGGTTGTCATGTCTGCAGGGAAAAATACCCCTTTAAGTCCGTAGTCTTTTAGTTTCAGCTGTTCTGCACGATATTTTTTTACCTGAACTTGGGCCTTTATGGAGCCTTTTGGTGTATCTTTTGGTTCTTTTATTATGAGTCCACGGTCTCTCCAGTCCTTGTAAGTGAAATATCTTGCCATGAACTTGTTGTTCGTGCTGAATTCTGTAGCTATATTGTTGAATGAGAGTTCTGCTTCGTTGTCTGATGCTATGCATTTTGCATTTCTTACGTCAATTAAGTACAACGCTTCCTCTGGTATGAGCACAAGCCTTTCACCCTCAACCGTGCCGAAAAAACTGCCATGCAGTATGTCTTTTGTGGACTGGTCAGTAACATATGCTAACTTTTCTTGCCTGTTAAAGTTTATCAGTAGCACCATATTACCATCCTGTTCCTGTCCTTGCCTTGACCGCCTCCCTTTCTATGTCTGTAGGTTCTGCTGGCATTATGATTATGTTAATGCCTTCGTAATCTAGCGATTTTGCTTTATTGATGTTGGTTAAAACCACTTTGTTGTCGTCCTGGGCCATGTTATGCAACAGGATAATCTTTGTTTCGTCGGTTATTATTCCTTTTTTGTAATGCAGTTCTGCCATTTTCAGAGTCTTCATTGCCTCTTTTATGCTTATTGTGCATTTGTTCTTTGAATCGTAGTCCAATAATAGTATTGTGTGCTCTTTCATCTTGAGGTTTGCTGCTATCTTCTCATAAAAAGAGACGGGTGAATAATGCTCGCTCCATTTTGGTATGGTGCACGGGCTTCCGAACCTGTAAAAATCTAGACCACTTTCCCCTATTGCAGTAGTTATTATTGAATTTGCGTGTACTATCTGGGTATCTACACCTTGTTTTTTTGCTTCTATGTACAAAATCTTGTGCGTTGTTGCTATAAGCGGATCGCCTCCAATGAGTATTGCTATGTCCTTTCCTGAGGCTTTCCTTACTATCTCATTTGCATTTTCCTCCATTTCCTGCCTTGAAAGTTCAGTAATGCGTTTTCCTGTTGCATTTTCTACATAATTGACAGTATTGTCGCTTATTATGCTGGTGAACCTGTCCATGTACAATTCACATTTTTTGCAAACCTCAATCGTGCCGACAGGTATCTCCTTTTCAGAAAGACCTAGCCCGACTAGAAAAAGCATTTTATCAGTCTTTTATGCCGGTTGGCGTTATTTTTATTATGCACTCGCCCTCTGGCATGTTTGGCGAGTCCACAAGCCTTACTATTCTTTTGTCCTCCTTGCTCTTTTTCATGTAAAGCCTTGTTGTTGCGGCGTGTGCAAGTATGTTGCCACCTATTGGTGTCGTAGGGTCGCCGAACAGTATTCCAGGGTTGTCCATTACCTGGTTTGTTATGTAGACCGCAAGGCTGTGCTTGTCAGCAAGCATCTGCAGCTTGTGTATGTGCTGGTTAAGCTTCTGCTGTCTTTCCCCTAATGCACCCCTCCCTATGTATTCCGCCCTGAACAGTGATGTAAGCGAATCGACCACTATGAGCTTGATGTTCCTCTCTACGATGAGCTTGTCTGCGCGTTCCACTGTTAGCACCTGTTGCTCCGTTGTTGTTGCGCGAACCACAAGTATGTTTTCCAGTGCGGTTTCGGGCTTGATGCCTGCTGCCTCAGCCATGCTTTCTATCCTCTCAGGCCTGAATGTGCCTTCCGTGTCTATGAATAGAACTGCGCCCTCAAGACCCCCCTTGCCCTTGGGCAATTGGACATTAACGCTTACCTGGAAGCCTATCTGCGACTTGCCCGTTGCAAATCTTCCGTATGCCTCAGTTATCGCATTTGTCTCAAGTCCCCCACCTATAAGCGCGTTGAGCGATTCCGCACCTGAAGATATCTTGCCTATGTCCTTTCTTTTGGCGTAGACTGCGCTGCCGCTCTCGTATATTATTGTTGTTGACTCCTTAGCAGTCTGTATCGCCTTCTTTGCGGCCTCAACGCTTACTCCAGCAAGCGCATTCAGCTCGTGAGGCGATAATGTAGCGATCTTGTCTAGCGAATCTATGCCGGATGCCCTTAGCTTTTCGGCAGTGGTTGGACCTATTCCAGGCAAGTCCTCTAGCTCTTTTATCGCTTTTTCTTTAACCATTAAAATCAGTATTTAAATTATGAATGAATAAGTATTTAAGTTTTGCAATATTATCATATTTTGGAATAAGGGATTAGGGTATTGGCATGGCAGCATTACAAAAGAAACAGGCTAGGAATACCGCTGTGGGAAAGATCTGGCAATCATAGTTTGTTAGTTTTCCTACTTTTCACAAAGTATTGCCTTAAATACTATAATTTTTATAATAATCAGATTAAGATATAACTAACAATTGATTTATGAACAAAGAAGAAGTGCCAGCGGGGATTACCACGCTGGCAAGACGACCAGTTTTTCACGACCTTCCTACAGTAGAGAACCCGTAATTAAGTAAGGAAATGCGGATTTAAAAACCTTTCTAAATAGCGGAATAATTTCATAATAATGGAATGTTTATGGACTTTTTGACTCTGGATATTGGCGGTATTGCATTAGCTATCATCTTGGGAACGATGTTTGTTGCACTGGGTCTTGGAATAGGCTATTTCTTCCTGTTGACCATGATCGTATTTCTTATGCTTTCAGCGATAGTGACATGGATAGGGATAAGATACAAACGAAGGCTTGGGATAGGGCAAAGCCCGCGTGGGATAAAGAACGTATTGGCAAATGGCATACCGCCTATGATAATGGTGATTATTTTTTACATAGCAAGCAACAGTGGCAACACAACGCTTGCGTTGTTTTCTGTTTTTGGCTTCCTTGCCAGTGTGGCCGCAATAACTGCGGACAAGTTCAGCAGCGAGATTGGCGTCTTGAACGGCATGCCGCGCATGATATTTACCATGAAGAGGGTCAAAAAGGGTACCTCAGGTGGTATAAGCCCGTTGGGATTGTTTGCAGGATTGGTTGCGTCATTCCTTATAGCGCTGCTTATACTTTCCGTCCCGAGCCAGCTAAGCCTTTTGAGTGCTAGTCCTGTCAGTGCAGTAAAGGCCGTAGTGGGGATAACCCTAGCGGGTTTTGTAGGAAACTTGGTAGACTCTGTCTTGGGCTATTATGAAGAAAAGGGAATAGGCAATAAGTTCTCGTCCAACTTTGTTTGCGGGATTTTTGCCGGAATTCTTGCAATTGTGCTATTCGTACTGCTTTGATGTGGTTTTTTGCTGAAGACTTTGAATCGAAAGGAGTCTGGACCTGTATTCGGGACCAGAGATGTTGTCTTTTTTGGTTATACCACAGCATTCAACGGAGCAATGAACATGGCGATTGATGAGGTATTATTAAGGCGCTCAGATTCTGAAAACAGGTTTTTTGTCAGATTTTACGACGTATCAAAGCCCACAGTAATACTTTCAAACTCCGATGACTATAAAAGCGTGATAAAAAATGATGATGGTATAGAAATTTGTAGAAGAATGACTGGCGGCAGGCCAATCTACCTTGATAAGAATACGATAGAGTACAGCATCACCGGCCCTTTGCGAAAGGGAGAGGCTTTAGACGGGGTCTTCAATCTGAATACAAAGATACATAAGAATCTTGGTCCGATTCTCGCTGATGCGATAAGGCAGATGATTGGAAATGGCCACGAGATAAGTTTTGGAAATACTTCAAGCATAAGGATCGATAACAAACCGATTGCAGGACATGCACAGAGAATAAGTTATAACAAATCGTTCCTTTACCACGGTGTGGTGGTCATTTATCCCTGGAATTTGCAGATGATCGACAAAGTGCTCAATATACCGGAAGATGATCGTAAACAGATCTCGACACTGCCCAATATCCATGATCTTACAAAAAATGGAGGCACTCCAAGGCAATACAAGGATGAACTGATGCAAAACCTATTGTCCATTCTGCCAAAAGAGAACACAAAAGAGGCGTCTGAAAAATTGAGATCCGAGGTTTTGAAAGAGGCTGAAGAGCTTTACAGGACTAAGTACGGCACCAGGGACTGGACATTTAAGGAAGTTGGAAAAAGTGTTGCTAGATTCTGCCTGTTGGAGTCCTAAATTTAAGAAAGCAGACTACTTTCTCCATATTGTTGCTTCCATTGAATTTGTTTTGATTGTTTCGTAGCCGTAATCTGGTTTTGCAGAGTAAGTGTGTTGTTAGCATTAGTTGCGGGCACCGGGATTTGAACCCGGGTTGCAAGCTTGGGAAGCATGCGCTTGATGAATTTGCGTCCTACCAGGCTAGACTATACCCGCAAAAATAGGTTATCTTATGTATGATGGCCTGCGCTCGCTTTCGTCGCCACCGGGCTTGCCGCTGCTTATCGGATAAGGTTGCTGTCCCAAATTAAGGTTGCCGACTTGCTTTTCCAGTTCCATCACCGCCTTTGCTGTCCTTTCTATTATCTTGTCAAGGTCTGCGGTGTTTATGTCAAGATTTAGCCTCTTTGAAAGCTGTATTATTACAGCTTTGGCCGCACTTGCATCAACATCCAGAAAGTTTGTGGTTTCTCCCATGAGGCATACGCCGTCAAGCTTCTGCATCTTTGCAAATGCTATTATCAATCCGGCAGAGCCCCAGATGACGCCTCTTGATTTGCCGAACACGACATCCGATCCCTTGAACTGATTTATAACTTTTTTGTCCGTGGCATTTCCAAATACTCGAGGTTTGGTTCCCATTCCTTCGCCTATGTTATATCCGCCTATCGTGTATACGAATCTGCCGTCAAGCTCGTTCTTGAAGAAGTCTACTATTCTTGCATTTACCTCATACTGGCCTTCTGGAGTTACAGCCTGTGCGTCTCCGGTAAGCAGTATTATGTCGTTGCCTGATGGTTTTTTCGCCTTGATAAGGTAGAACCTGTTGTTCACAAGCCTTATTCCCCCGTTCTTCAGCATAACAACCTGGTGAGGGAAGTGCGGCGAGTATACCGTTGCAATCTTTTCAGCATTGAATTCCCTTTTTAGGTGCTCTGCGACAAGCTTACCGACGTTTCCTATGCCCGGAAGCCCAACTATCAAAATGGATTTTGTGGGCTTAATGTCCTTTTTCCTCTTTATTATTGTTTTGTTTATCATTTCAGGCACTCAGTGTTGATATTATGTCCTCTTTCTCCTTCCTAAGCTTTTCTTTCTCTATCTCAAATACCCCTTTCTTGAGCCGCTCTTTTATGAGCTCCTCTGCGCTTTTTATCTTTGCCTCGGCCATTGAGTAGTCACCGCCCTCGGCGAGAAACCTGTACTTGGGTGCGCCAACATACCTTACATCCACGCCTAAGCTCTTTATTGAGCTCATTAAGCCTTTGAGCTCTGATGCACCGGAAAGCGTATTATAAGTGTAGATTGTGGCGATGTAAGAGACAATGTATCTTTTCTGCTTCTTGTTTGATTCAAGGACCTTTATAATTGCGTCTTTAAGTTTCTTTGGAAGCTTTGATTGTTCAAATTCTGGTGTGCTGGCTGTTGCATTCTGGACCAGGTTGGTATATGTTCCGAATTCGGAAATCGCCATTTTTATTATCTGCTCTTTGTTTGGTTGTTCCTTGGCCATTTTCATTGCTTGCAAAAATAGCGCGATTAACCTCTTTTCGAGGTTATATGTTCTTATTTTCTCTTTGGAATTGCTGGGCGACACCCTCTTCAAGGATATGTCTATCGTACCCTTCTCTTTGTCGTAGAATGTTATGGAACATACGAGTTTCTCGCCTTCGTGAATGTATTCCCTGATGTTTTTGATCCATCCTGAAGATACCTCCTTTATCGGCAAGAACACTTCCAAATCATTGTATTCAGGCAATCTGCAGTATGCGCCGAATTTGCTTATTTTCGTGACGTTTGCGATTACAAGCTCCCCCACTTTAGGTACGTTTTGTGATTCCATAGTGGATTGCACACCCAAATTATTGCAGCTTTATCTCTATTTTCTTCTTTGTCCTGGAACCAAAAGTCCTCTCAACATTATACTTGCATTCTTTGCACTCCAAAAGAACCTTTTGGCGTTTGCCGAGTTTTTTAGGATGTATTTTTGGCTCTACACTGCCTACGTATCCCTTTATTGCCCTGTTGTGTCTCCTTGTAGCTTTGCTTAATGTGCGCTGCGGGCTTTTTGATACCATTTTAACATTGTGTAAAGTATGTTTGTTACATTTTGGACAGTATGTCATGATTGTTTTTTGTATCTTCGTATCTATCACCTAATAAATTTTTTCGCATATTGAGTTTTCTATGAGATAGCTCCTATCCTGTTCGTTTTCAGCATCTATTATTTGGTCCTTTTTGAGAGGGCCGATCTTATTCCCAGAGGGAAGCACTATTTCAGGTATGTCTTTTGTTGATTTTAATGCGTGTATGTTGTTTTTATCGTTTGCAGACATATCAAGCTTTTCAGACTTTACCGCTTGTAGTATTATATTATAGAATTCTATCTCATTATTACTTATTGGTTGTGGTATCTGTTTGTTATATGCAACGTAAATCAATATTTTCTGCTTCCTTTTTTCAAAAAAATCATTGACGATACGTATTGTATTTTCTGTCATAGATGAATTATAATCCTTATTTGTCTCTGTTTTTTTTATGAATTTGATAGTATCTTCGTAAAATGTTTTCGGAATCAGCAAAAGCTGGTTAGTTTGCTTTTCTTTCTGATACGCTTGCCAGATGTAATCATAAGTTATATTGTCATCCATAACAGTACCCCACCACAATTCCACTATTCGTGCTTCTCTTATATATTATGATTCTTATTTAAACAACATTAATATTGTTTGTACACTAAACAAAACTCAATTAATACCGGAAGTGTGCACCCAAAACTGGAAATAGCGAGGAATGGATTTGAACCATTGATCTCCGGGTTATGAGCCCGGCGGGCACTCCAGACTACCCTACCTCGCTGCTGTTATAAATCAACAGAACCTCACTATTAACCTTTCTATAAAAGACTAGCCAAAAACAACATTGGCGTTCAAATCGGCATTTACATCTTCAAAATCTTTAAAACTATCCACAGACCGCCAATAAATATTATCAAACTTGACGCATTCCAACAAACCCTTAGCAGCCAGTACGGGAAAGGTCAACGACTCAAGGCTGCCCCTGTCCGGCAAGTAGTCGAATATCTCTTTTGCCATGACATAAATGCCGGCATTAAGCCAGTAGTCCTTGATAAGAGGCTTCTCCCGGAACCCAACAACCTTATTCTCCTTTGTATCTACTATACCAAACGAGCTCCTCAAGGGGGCCAGCGATATTGTAGACACGTCCCTGCTTTTGGAAATCAGCACCCCCAAGTTCATATTTGTTATTATATCTCCATTCGTCACAACGAAAAAGTCTTCATTCTCTAATACACCCTTGGCACTTTTAATCGCGCCTCCG
>JBGOTD010000009.1:0-14526 GCA_041476285.1 Candidatus Micrarchaeaceae archaeon | reverse complement strand
CTACTGATGATTTGACTGTATATTTGTATATGTATTCGCACATTGGTATCTCAAAAATCAGATCACTAAAGGTCCCGTTGACGCTGAGTTGCGTCAGATTGACTTTCGATAGATTTGCGTATTTTGCAGACCACGACCACATCCCATACTGCGGGGAGGGAGTCACCTCTCCGAATATGTACGAGTTAGAGTTATAGCCGCTTGATATGTTGTATATGCCTCCGTCTATTGTTGTCTCTCCTGAATATGCATAATTATTTAGCCAACCCCTGGCCATGTTGCTGACTCCAAACGAGCTGCTTGCATAAGCCAGTGTGAATTCCGTCCACTGCACGCTCGTGTAAAGGGAAACTGTAGTAATGAGCGAGCTGACGTCTGAAAGGCACCTGTTGCCGGCCACGAATGAGTTTGAAAGAGTTATGAAGTAGTTTACGCTGTTCTGCGGATTTGGCGCAACAGGGCAGGTTATGAGCCACTGCCCGTTCTGGTTGTTGTCATTCAAGACGCTCAGCACCAGTGGCGTGGGGCTTTGCGGATTTAGCGCGCTTAGTTGCGTCTGCTGAATTACAGATCCGCCACCTGTCACATTGGTATAATTCGTTTGTATTATTGTGGTGTTCAAAAAGTTGCAATATCCCATGTCAATGGTTGCAACTGCGCATGGCGGCACACCGGGAAGTCCAAAGCCCCCTGAGGTGGGCAATCCCAATAGGGAGGCAGGGCCTGCAAGGTTATTCAGATTACCCTTGAATAAGTTACCGAGTTGGCTGTTGCTGTATAATCCGACAAGCGCCGGGTTGCTTAGGAATGTCACAAGGCTGGGATCGTTCAGCAAGGGTATCAGTGAGGGGTTCCTGAGCATCTTGGAAATCGCAGGATTACTCATGAGCTTTCCTATGAGCGGGTTGTTGAGCAGGTTTACAAGCGTTGGGTTACTAATAAGGCTTGCTATGCTTGGGTTTTTCACTATGCTTGAGATTGCAGGATTGCTCAGCAGATTCTTAAGGCTTGGATTGGATAGCACGCTCCCCACTGACGGATTGTCCAACACCCTTGTAAGTGCGGGGTTGTTGATCAATGAGGTAAGCTGCCTTATGTTTCTGGGATTGTTCAATATAGAGCCGATGTTAGGATTGGAAAGAAGGCTTACAAGCGCCTGGCTGTTGAGAAAGTTCGGGAAATTCTGGTTGTTCAGGAATTTTATCAGATTATTTCTGACTACCGGATTACTGAGCACGGTGCTGAGCGATGGATTTGCAAGGAAGTTTATGTATGCCCCGAAGTTGCCGTATATTGCGCCAAGGCCCTGGTGGGAAAGAAGATCGGCAAAGCCCGCAGGATTCTGCAGTATATTTATCATTGCGGGGTTGGACAAAAGGCTGGCGAGGAGGGTTGAATTCTGCGATATGCCGTTGAATATGGAATTGCTGAGAAAGTTGGCCAGCTTGCCCTGATTGGTAACCATGTAGTGAAGCGCCTGGTTGCTCAAGAGGCCTCCAAGAGCGCTCGGGTTGTTAATTATGCCTGTCAGTGTCGGGAGGTTGAGCAGTGCTGCAAGAGCCGGCTGATTGGCCGTCAGATTCGCAAGCTCCCTGTTGGCCAGCAGCTGACCCATCGCGTACTGGGTGTTTATTACAGATGTAAGTCCGCCATTGCTGAACAACGATGCAAGCTGTCCAGGATTATTTACTATATTAACTATGCTGGGATTCTTCATCAGCGTTGAAAGGTAATAATTGTTGTTTATTACATTGCTCAAAGCGCCATTGCTAAGGAAGTTTATGAGCGGGCCTGAATTTCTCATCATGTTCGGGAAGGACGGGTTGTTTATCATGCTCATTACCTCTATTGTGCTCGGGGTCAGGTTCTTCAACGGTGTTCTTGACATGAGGTATATGAACGTGGATGGATTGCTGGCTATGGAGCTTAGTGACGGGCTCTGGAGCAGCTGCGCAAATGTATACGTATTTACCAGCATCTGTTGCATTGTCGCATTCTGAAAAATGATGGTAAGGCCTGTCTGGTTCTTCAGGACGTTGCTGACCTCTGGATTGCTCAACAGCAGCATCATGAAAGCGGGGCTCCTTACAAAATTTTGGAAAGATGTACTAGTTACGAAACCAACGAGCGGGGCAGGATTATACAGCATGCTCGGCAGGCCGGGATTGCTCAAGAAATTTGAAAATACTCCGGGGCTAACAAATATCGGTCTCAAGGTGGGGTTTGAAACCACAGATACCAGCGCGCTCTTCTGCGGTAATACATCACACAGGGACGGATTGCTCAATAGACTTGCCAGCTGGATGGAATTGTCAGTCACATTCGATAGTGCAGGATCATTCAATAAATCCAAAAGCTGTGTGGGATTGTTGGCTATTGCACCAATGCAGGTGAGGTTAAGGAATATATTAAAAGCGGGATCTGCCACAAAACCTGCAAAGCGGGCATTTGACAGCAGCGCACTAGCACCAGCGCCGTTCAGGAAAATGTAGACTGAACTGTTATCCAAAATATCCTCTAATGCCAGGTTGGACATAAAATTCGCATACGCAACCGGAATACTGGAGAATTTATCCCCGGCAGGGCTTGAAATGAAGTTCATGAACGGCGTGCTGTTGTCTGCTATACTGGCCAGTGCCGGGTTGTTCAAAAAATTTACAAAGGCGGTTGATTTGTTTTGCAGTATGCTAAGTCTTGGATCAAGCACCAAGGAGAAAAAGTTCGATGAATTGTACATGATCGATGCAAGCGCCGGATTTGCCGCCAGATTCCCAAAAATAGTGACATTGCTGGTTATAAACCTTGGCGTGTAGTTCAAAAGGTAAATTAGCTGGTAGGGGTTCTGGGTGACGTAGTCAAAAGAGGAGCTGCTGAAGAAATTCACAAGCGCAGTTCCATTAGATGTCAGATTTATCATTATCGGATCTGTAAATATTGTGTTGATATTATCCGAATAGTTAAGAATGGCGCCGAGCGTCTGGGGATTACTCAAAAGATACCCTATCACATAGCTGTTTGAGATTATGTTATTTGATGCGGTCGCGTTAGTTATGGTATTTGTAATAATGCTATTCATTATTGAGGAGCTTACATACCCTGCACTTATGGTGCCTGTAAAGACGGTCAATAGGAAAATGGCCAAAAGTGGGAAAAGAATAACATATCTCATATTTAAGCCCCTTAACATCATCCCACTGCAGATACAAAAAACATTACAAAATAATTCTATAAATACCTATCTATTGATGGAAAAGGCCAAAAGCGCAAGCGTTATATTTCATTAAGTAAAAA
This sequence comes from Candidatus Micrarchaeaceae archaeon, assembly GCA_041476285.1. Classification (GTDB taxonomy): domain Archaea; phylum Micrarchaeota; class Micrarchaeia; order Micrarchaeales; family Micrarchaeaceae; genus UBA12276. Next base: position 11,235 of record JBGOTD010000009.1, on the reverse strand, counting down.
TACATATTGGTGAAAAAATGGAGAGGTACGATAACATTTTTTGGGTGGGTCATGCCTGCTTTTACATAAAGGTCCATGACACTACAATATTCATAGACCCTTTCAGGGTATCAGACAAAATAAAGGAAAAAGCAGACATAATATTGATAACACATGCTCACTATGACCATAACAGCAAGGCGGACATTGATAAGGTGCGCAAGGATTCCACAAAGTTTGTAGCTGCCCCAAAATGCCTGGATCTAAAGGATTACAAAGGACTGGAGCTTTCGAAGCCGGGATTCAAGACAAAATTCAACGGCATAGGCATAGAGGCGGTATCTGCATACAACAGCAATTCAGAAAGGCTGAAATACCACCCAAAAGTGGAAAACTGGGTCGGATACATATTGGACGTAGACGGAACCAGGATATACCACGCAGGCGATACTGATTTTATACCGGAAATGAACAGAATAAAAGACATAGACGTAGCCCTCCTTCCTATGGGCGGCACATATACAATGGCAGTGGACGAGGCGATTGATGCGGCAAATGCAATAAAGCCAAAGACATTAGTGCCGATGCACTACAAGATGTTGCTTGGGATGGAAGGATCAAAGCAACTAGAGGACAAAATAAGATCAAAGATAAGCAATGCAATGATAATGAAAGAGGTTCAAGACCCGATTTACTCTTTTTGATCCGAAAGGAAGGCATCTATGTGCTCAGCAATCTCCAGTATCACTTCAGGTTCTAGCTGAAACGGCCTTGCATCTGAGTTTTTCAATTCAGAAGAAAGCTTTCTAGCGAGTTCTTTCGTAATTCCAAAGCTTTTAGCCGAGTCGACTATCGCATTGTGGAGAAGTTTTTTCTTATGGTTCATTATAAATGAGATAATTGAGACGATCCTCTCATTAACAACGGTTGCCCTAGGCGCAAGGTAAACTATGCAGGAATCAACCTTTGGTACAGGATAGAAGTTTCCTGCAGCGACATTCTTTACATAATGAGCCTTGAATCTTAGCGAGGTTACTACGCTGAGCTTGGAATAGTCCCTGGTGCCTGGCTTGGCAAGCATATGATGGGCAAACTCCTTCTGTATGCATATGAGCGCAGGGATGTCGTTTGAGCTGAGCCAGTATATCACCTTGCTTGAGAGGTTGTAAGGTATGTTGGAGACCATTATGTCTATACTGCCCAGCTTTTTCACATCGACAGAGAAGAAATCGTCATTGATAAGCTTGAGCTTTTTGGATTCCAGCGTGCTTTTTAGTATATCAAACAAGCGACTGTCCTTTTCTATCGCTACTACCCTCTTTGCAGTAATACAGAGCTCCTTTGTAAGTATGCCGAGTCCGGGACCTAGCTCTATCACATTAAGGCCCTTTCCATATGCGGATTCCATAGTGGCTATGCTGCTGTTTACGAGGAAGCACTGTCCAAGCGATTTTCGCGACCCGATGCTTCTAACAAGCGCCCTATAATTTACGGTTTCCATAAGACCACGAGCAAGTGAACTATTTATATATTTCACATGTTTTTATTAAAACATGCGAATAAAGGGCCAGACTGCAATAGAGTTCCTCACGACCTACAGTTTTACATTGCTCATAATAGCCCTAGTGCTCTTCATGCTCCTGTTGTACGCATCGCTGCCAAAGACAACTCTGCCTCTGCAATGCACATTCTACGGCGGATTCAATTGCCTCGACGTCGTGTATTATAATACGAGCGCAGGCGGTTCACAATTGATTGTACTTGCATCTGACATAGAACCAGGAACTGTGGTATTCCCTGCAAACACAAACAATTTTGTCGTCAACATGATAAATAGCAACTATCTTGGAGGGTTTTGTGTGCAGAATTCTTTGGTACCAAATTCATTACCAAATATCGCGATGGCAGGCCAGACTGTATATTGTGTAGCAAACTTCTCGTCATCGGCGACGATGGGTTACATATATACTGCAACATTCCACATATCTGCAAAATACTGCGCAAATGCGCCTTCCTCCTTGTCAAGTTCTAATTGCACTACCTATGCGACATATGCGGGGGAAGCAAGAACAGAAGGAACCATATGTACAAATAGCATTACTTCAAAAGCAGGTTTGAACTGTTAACATACTGGATAATTTTTATATTTGCAATGATGATATTTAGCTTATAACGTTGTCAATATTGATTATGCCTCAGTAGCTCAGTGGTAGAGCGCGTGCATGGTAAACTTTTAAGAAAGTTTAATCAAAAGTACATAAAGCACGAGGCCGAGGGTTCAATTCCCTCCTGGGGCTTGAAATTTGGCTTGTAACTTTGCCGGATAAAAATTATGAAGGTGTATAACTCCTTAGACCATTGGATTTACAATTTTTGAATCGTTTTTCTTTCAATGTAAACTATCAATCCAAGGAAGAGCAATACCCCAACAATCTCTAAAATGAAGGGCTGCTTCCAATATGCTGCAAGTAGTGCTAATGATGCCATTCCAGATATAATTGGTATCGCCCTTGAATTTAGAATACTAAGTTTTCCTTTCGCCTTCTCTATCAGCCTCAAAGTGGCAAAGGAACTAATCGTATAAGGAACTAGAGTGAAAAAGACTGCAAGTGCGGCCAGCGAAACAAAATTCTTAACAGTATATGTTAAAATCAGGGCTAAGACTGTTTGAATCAGTATAGCCATATATGGTGTATTATACTTTGGATGTATCTTCGAAAATATTTGTGGAAATAATTTATCTTTTGACATTGAATAAGAGATTCTTGCAGCTCCAAGAATTACAGCATTTAAAGATCCGACTATTGCAATCAAACCCCCTACAGAGATTATTATTCCCCCTATCATGGAATTTGTTACATTCCTAAAGAGATCTGCTAATGGGGATTGCGAGCCTATATAATTGGTCCATCTTGCTGCGCCAAGGAAAGACCCTGAAAGGAGTAAGTATATTACAGTAACTACCAGGATTGAGACGACTATGGCTTTTGGAACCACCTTTTTTGCATTTTTTATCTCTCCCTCAGGAACGGTGATAATTTCCACACCAAGATAAGCCCAGAGAACTAAAACCGTTGCAGAGCCAACTGCTGGAAATAAATTGGTTGTACTTGATGGCATTAAAGGATACAAATTCGTAACCCTGAAAAATATAATCATGCCAATGATAAATATAACGATCGCAGCCAATTTTCCGACCGTAAATATATCTTCAATTCTTGCCCCTGTTTTCACACCTCTAAAGTTGATATAAGCCAAAACTAGACCTGTTAGCACTCCGATTGAGACTCTAATCAAATCAGAGAATTGCGGCAGGAAAAATCTCAAATACCAACCAAGCGCCCATTGTTCTGTTGCAATCGTTAACCAATATCCAATCCAGAAAGTCCAGCCAGCAAAGAAACCTGCAAAATCTCCATACGCTTGATGCGCATAGGAGTACAAGCCCCCAACTTTCGGAACCTTTGCTGCTGCCTCTGCAAAGGATAGACCTGCAAAGATCGCATAGACCCCTCCAATTACCCAAGCAATCAAAGAATATGTTCCTGCTGTCTCTGCAGCAATCAGCGGCATTATAAAAATTCCCGAACCTATTATGAAACCTATTCCAAGCATTATACAGTCGAAAAAGCTCAACTCCTTTATTATTCTTATTTTCCTCATCAAATCCTATAATTAGTTATTGCTGAATTTTTGAGTGGTGGTAATTTTTGACAGGTGCTACCAACCAAATTTTATTATCAATATCATTAAAAAGTAAAAGTATAAAAGATAGCTTCCGCGGTTGCCTGGCTCTGTCTAGATGACTAGAAATGTGACTATTTAACCTACTACTTACTTGTTTAAGAAATCATGTTTTCCTACAAAACCTATCAAAAGTAATTTATAATATTAATCATATTATATCTTCATGAAAAGTAAGATTTCTAATATTATATGGGTTATAATTATACTTTTTTTTGTCGTTGCCATAATAGCAATTAAGTACCATTTTTCAAACATAAGTACTATAAAAACCACCACAAGCATAAGTGGGTCAAACTATACATTAGGCTCATCTATGGTTTATTACCAAGGACAAAATGTAAGCAACTTTTTGATCCAGAAAATTAACTCTAACAACGTGACGGGTCTTAGTTATATATGGTATCCTGTTGCAACAACAAAAGGTACCCCGACAACCTTACATATGGGAGACACTGTGGGATACAACTGTGACGGCTCCTTAAAAATTCTAACAACATTCAATTCTACTTCTGTCACATTTACTAATGTTTCAACAGGGTCTAAATACGGTGGTTGTCCTATATGTTTATCTGGAACCACTTACATAGACACACCTAACGGCCCGGTAAATATAAAAGAGGTGCATACTGGTGAAAATGTATGGACTACTGATCAAAATGGCAGCAGGCAAATCGGAATTATTCTAAAGACCAGCAAGACGTTTGTATCTTCAAGTCATTTAATGGTTCATATAATACTTAGTGATGGCAGGCAGCTATTTGCCTCTCCGGGTCACCCAACATCAGATAATAGGACCTTCGGAAACTTATCGGTTGGAGAATACATAGACCATTCACGAATAGAAAGTGTGCAATTAGTCCAATACAATCAATCTTATACTTATGACATATTACCATCCGGTCCTACTGGGTTCTATTATGCTGATGGAATTTTAGTTGGTAGTACTATAAAAAACAATTGAAAGATTAAAAGATAAGGACTAGAATACTAAAAATTTTAAAACATGGTAACGTTTATTACTTAAAACACAAAGATTAGTTCCTTAAGGGGTTAAATGAATGTACTAATATTGCTATTGGCTTTTGCAACTTTCTGTTCGACAATGATAGGGGGGCTTGTTGCAATAAGACTTAGAAAAGTTATCCAATATTTCTTCGCATTTGCCGCAGGCAGCCTTATTGCTGTGGCATTTCTTGATCTGCTACCTGAAAGCATAAGCACTGCCCAATTGATAAGTCTGCCATTGCGATATGTTTTTATTGCAGTTGTTATTTCTTTCTTATTTTATAGCATTTTGGAAAAGGTTTTCACAACCCATCATCTTCATGAAGGTGAGACAGACGCACATGGACACATAATGGGGCCGATAGGTGCAGGCAGTTTGGTGATACATAGTTTTCTTGATGGAGCTGCAATAGGTGCAGCCTTTCAATTGAATATTGCTGCAGGACTCATAGTTGCATTTGCAGTAGTATCTCACGATTTTACCGATGGAATAAACACAATTACACTGATGTTCAAAAACAGACATACTGTAAAAAACGCAAGCATATTTCTTGTAATGGATGCGATAGCTCCTGTATTGGGAGTTGTGGTAACTTCTATTTTAATAATAAGTCATGCAGTGTTGGCTATCATCCTTGCAATCTTTGTAGGGGAATTTATCTATATCGGGGCTTCGAACTTGCTGCCTGAAACACGCAAGCATACACCTTGGAAAATGATATTTTTCATGGGACTTGGCGTAGCGGTTATATTGATTTTGACATCGTTCATATAGTAATTTATGGATTACAATACGCAACAAATATATCTTTTAACTTCTCATGATTGAATTGAGTGGTTGGATGAATGACATAGATGATGTAATAGCGGATGATGAAGAAGAAAATAGGGGCAAGAAGTCCGGCAGCAATGAAGATCAAGGGAAAGATCTATATTACGAGCTAGCAAACCGGGCGGAGGACAAAACAGAACATAAAAAGAGGGTTCTTGTCGGGAAGGTCGAACATTTCTTTCATAAAATAAACGTTGCAGCCATACATCTTTCTGGCAATCTCAGAGTGGGCGATATGATAGAAATAGAGAATGATGATGAAACGATAAGGCTTCAAGTATCAAGCATGCAAATAGACAAGAAAAATGTCGAAGAGGGAGTGGTGGGGGACTCAGTCGGCATAAAAGTTGATAAGCCCGTGAGCTCAGGAAGTAAAGTTTATATCATGGGTATAGACTTCGAAATTTTTGGATAGCCTCAAGTAGTAAAAGTTACCGGGTCAAAACTGATTTTTACAAAGGACTCTGCATATTTGTATCCTGCCTTTTTGCCTATCATGCTTCCAATTCTCTTAAACATCTCTGCGTTGCGGCTTAGTGCCTGTGTCTTGTGTTGTGCTATGGCCTTTACTTTAAGGTCTATTGTGCTGCTTATATCGACTATTTCATTACCGTCTGAAAAGTTTATAAGGTACAGGGTCTTTACTTTGTGTGGTTTAAGCCCCTCCTTTTCAAATTCCTCAAAAGTGAACGCATTTTTAGCTAAGGGATATATTGCATCTATAGTTGCGATGCCCGCAGCCCTGTGGTCGACGTGGTTTATGAACCCATTTTTCGAATATACGAAAGTCGGATCTGTTGTAACTACTATATCCGGCTTTAATTTTCTTATATACCAGACAATGTCTCTTTTCAGCTTCCTGTCCGGCACAAGTTCGGTATCATTGTAGTCTAGAAAATAGACATTCTCCAATCCAAGCACCTTGCCTGCCGCTTTTTGTTCCTGTTTTCTGATTTCTATAAGCTTTTTCTTACTTATTTTTGAATCTACGGAACCTCTACCTCCATCTGTACATATTAAATAATAGCATTTGGCGCCACCTTTTGCCCACTTTGCAAAAGTTCCTCCGGCTCCGACATCTAGATCATCAGGATGTGCACATACACCAAGAACTACCAAGTTGTTATTATCTTTTGTCATAAATAGTCCTCTATATCAACTACTGTATTACAAATTTGCAACAATATAATCTTTAGCATAATATATAAATTCATCTCCTAAAAATAGCAAACTGAAATACCTAACCTGTCATTTTGCTTAGGAAATAAAACAACACTGCTAATACTATGATTGTTATTGCTGCTGCAATTATCAAGACAAAATCAACGCCATTTTGCTGTGGTTGTTGACTTATTGTTGTTGAAGGCACGGTGCTTTCTAACATTGTTGTAATTATCGTTGTCGAAAAAGTCGATGCTGTTGTTACTGTTGTGGTAGAGTTATGAAATACATTAGGAGTTGGTATCCAACTGGCACTGTCTATGTAGACTGGATTAGCAGGCTTTGCATAATTTGAACCGCTTGTTGTGGTATATACGTTATAATAAATCCTATACGTTCCGTTTACCAAATAAATTAAATCAGGGTCCTGCAATAAGTCCACTGCATTGATCACATTTGCAGCTGGTGGTGCTATTATGAGCCTTGGAGTGGTGAAATTCAACAAAGTTTTGTCTGTCGAATAAGATACGTACAAACCAAGTGCAAGATCTTCAGGATTAAATAAGGGTGATTGCGTAGTTGATATGAACATTATGCTACCATTTGGCAATATGGACCAAGCAGGGTCTATAAAATTGTAGGATTTACCAGATGAAAAGCCAATGCAGCCCCTGTTAGCAAAATGAGTTCCATCCGAGGAAGTGGCAAACATGTAAAGACTCTTGCACAGTGATATAGGCTGCGTTGCGGATGTGTACAAATAATAAAGTCCTATCGTGCCATTGGCAAACAACCTTGCTGCAGGAACTGAAGCAAAGCCTGTTGCGTTATTGAAAGACAGATTGTTAGGATCTGATATTGGCGTAATGTTGGAGAATTTGAACCCGTCTTTAGATGCCGCAGTATAAATTCTCTGTGTGGTTGTGTTTTTATTTGACGTATTTGCTATCGTATAGTAAATTCTGTATGTGCCATTTTGCATCAATATAACTGTAGGATCCTCTGGTGAAATGGTCGCATTGCCCTTGATTCTTATTCCAGAATCCATGCTAAAATTAAGGCCGCCAGAAGAGATATAACTTACCATTCCTGTCGGCCCTGGCGTATACAACCTGATTACATTGTTAGGGAGCTGAACGCTTCCTGCACAGCAAATATCATAAAGCCTGATTCCAGGATCTACAGTCCAATATCCTGTATAATAAACGTTGGGCAAAGTCTGTGCTACACTTACTAATAAAAATAAAGGAATCAGGAATAATAAATATTTGTATAGCATCAAATCATATATAATAAATACTGAATTAATAAATATGTCGTAGAATCATAAAAGCTACCAATGCTGGTTTTATGGGAAAAGAAAATGAGGTAAAAATACTAAATATTGGAAGGAAAGATACGATAAAGAGGCTCACCTCTCTGGGGGCAAAGCATACTGGAACGCATAAATTCAAAAGAATAGAATTTCTACTCGATGGCAATGTGAAAGGCAGTCATTCTTGGGGCAGGGTGCGTACAGACGGAAAAGAGACCACAATAACTCTAAAGGAGACGCGTGGCAATGGCGGTTTTACGTCGATGAATGAATACGAGATAAAAACGGACAACTTCAAAAATACGGTTGGTATTATAAGCAGGATAATAAATTCAAAGCTAATATTATATTTTGAGAATGAAAGAGACGCATATAAACTGGGAAATGCATACATAACCATAGATAAATGGCCAAAAATACCCTATTCTCTAGAAATAGAAGCGCCCACAATGAAAGATGTCAAGAAAACGTATAAAATGCTTAAAATAAAGGGAAAATTTGTCGGAAACGCATCGATACATAAAATATATGAACTATACGGTCTGAATTTCAGTAAAGTGATGATGGAAAACAAAAATAAGCTAAAAAAACTTACAAATGGGTAGTTGTATGGGTATTGACGATTCGAAATGTGAGATCTGCGGCGAAGAGCTTACCACCGAGAATTATTTCTATATTTATGCGGGCAGATTGCAGCAAGGCCCTATGAGCGACAAGAAGAGCATGCTCGAATACAATCTCTGCACGAACTGCTACAACCAGATAAAAGCAGAGCTTCTAGTGTCCGTCCAGAGGCGCAAGAGCCTTAACAACAAGTAGGAATGGGTTTAAATTCTTTTAATAAGTAGAGATATCATGGATGCTGAGACAAAGGCGAATATACTAAAGGGCTTTGCAGAAGAGGTAATAACCGGCGAAGAGCTTAAGGCATTATTCGAGAATAATAATCATCCTATTGCCTATGACGGGTTTGAGCCATCTGGAATAGCGCCCATACATTTTGGGCTTCTAAGGGCAAAGAACGTCAAAAAGATGCTAAGCGCAGGTGTAAAGGTAAAACTCTACCTTGCGGATTACTTCGCATTCATAAACAACAAGTTAGATGGCGACCTGGACAAGATAAGAATGGCCGGAGACTATTTTGTCGAGGTATGGAAAGCATGCGGTATAGACCCCAAAACAGTGGAAATAATATGGGCAAAGGACCTAATGGACTCATTAGACTATTGGGACAGATTCATGCACGTGGGCAAGGCAACTACAACAGACCGGGTTAAAAGAGCGGTTACCGTAATGGGCAGAAAAGAGGGCGAAAGTCTTTCCGCAGCCCAATTATTTTATCCAATAATGCAGGTTACCGACATTTTCCAAATGGACATAGACATATGTCAATTAGGTATGGACCAAAGACGTGCAAATATACTTGCCAGAGAGGTAGCTGAAAAATATCATTGGAAGAAACCTGCGGTTGTACATCATCCATTGGTTCTAGGATTGCAGGGGATGCCACTGGAGAAGGTTAAGGAAAACAGGGAATTGATGATGGAATACAAAATGTCCAAATCCAATCCCAAAAGTGCAATATACATGCACGATTCCTACACTGAAATAAAGGATAAAATAAAAAACGCATATTGTCCAGAAAAAGTTGTCGAAGGCAATCCTTTATTTAACTACATAGAATTGATAATATTGGATGATCCTAAGGAGACCATAAAAATAGACAGATCTCCAAAATTCGGTGGCGAGATCGAGCTAAGCGGTTACGATGAGCTTGTACAATCTTACAAGAATGGGAAAATACACCCGTTAGATCTTAAGGCCTTTGTTGCAGAAAAATTGGAAAAAGAAATAAAACCAGTTAGGGAACACTTTGAGAAGAATAAGCACGCAAAAGAATTGTATGATGTTGTAAAAGGGTACAAAATAACCAGGTAATAATTAAATTTGGTGTTCTACTGAAGGAAAATATGAACGTATCAATAATAGTTTTAGATACATTAAAGCTTGATACATTCAATAAGTTAGCAGAAAGCAACCATTCGTTCCTTGAAAACTTTGATGCTGTAAGATTTGAAAGATGCATTGCGCCATCGTCATGGACACTGCCCTCTCATGCATCCATATTTACGGGTCTTTACCCGTCAGAACACGGGTCACACGAAACAAAACTTGTAAAATCACTTGACATAGATAGGGTGAAAGTGAAAAAAGATACGATTATAGATGATTTCAAAAGCTTAAATTATTCAACATACGGGATTTCAGCAAACCCCTATGTGCATCCTGTTTATGGCTTTACCGGATTCGATAAATTCATGGAGGAGTCATATTTTACAGATATCTTCGGCAGCATAATTGAAATATCTGACAATCTAAAACCCCTAGTATCAAAATACAGAAATACGTATGGAAACGACGTTATAAAGCTGTCCAAGGCTATAATGAAGGAAAATCCTAAGCTATTCTTTGATCTTGTTCTTAGTGCGACTACATTAAGCCCGAATTCTGCGGTTAAGAAAATCAAGGCAAAGCTGATAGACGGCTGGCCGATAGAAAAAGGCGGCAAGAGCATCCTGAAAAAGGTTAGCATGATGGAAATGGAAGAACCGTTCTTCCTTTTTGTGAACTTTATGGAAGCCCACGATCCGTACGTAGGGCGTAAAGGCATGGATTTCAATTGGGCCACGCCATTCATGAAAGGCGAGATGGACCAAAACCTGATAAACAAATGGAAAGCGCTTTACATGAAGGCATCACACCGGGCAATGAAATATGGAACAATCCTCATGAAGCACCTCTTGGACAGATTTGGGGACAACCAAATGATCATACTCACCTCCGATCACGGCCAGGCATTCAACGAGCACAAGTTCGTTGGTCACGGAACAGTTCTTTTCGACGAGGTTGTAAAGGTGCCTCTTACTGTTGTAATGCCGAAAAAATTCAAAAGAGATATAACGAAGAACCAATACCAGTCCTTAGTAAATCTGCGCAGTTTCATAATGTCATCAATTAATGGTGATACAAACGCAATATCAAAACTTTCCAGCAGGAAAGTTTATGCAGAGACATTCAGCATACCTTCAAACATATCGAACATAAAAGGACTCGATAGGAAAAAAATGGCCAAATTCGACAAATACGAAAAAAGGGTATTCGGATGAGACTCCTAATAGCGCAGCACAACATAAAT
>JBGOTD010000008.1:0-14530 GCA_041476285.1 Candidatus Micrarchaeaceae archaeon | reverse complement strand
TATTTCAGGGAGCTTGGCAATTATTTCTTGGAGCAGTACATCAAAAAGACAGGAGATGGCTACATCCTTAAGTCAATGGTTTACAGCCTTGGCATAGTTGCAACCATTTATGCTTCGTCAAGAACAACCCCAGGAATAGATGACAGTGTTAGAATCTCTTTCTACAACCATATTTTCAAAATGCTGAAAGAAAAGAATTTTTCGTGGGAATGACTAATAATTCAGTGAAGTGCTCCCATCGGGATTTGAACCCGAGCCTCGGCCTTGAGAGGGCCGTGTCCTTGACCGGACTAGACGATAGGAGCTTAGTAGATAATTGTATCTCTTTATTAAAATAATTAGTATCTTGCCCTTCGCATTATCCTGTGCATCCTTGTCCGTATTGCACTTTCCGTTCCTACCCTCTCAGAAATCAGGTCAATTATGTTTATTTCAGTAACCTTTGAGAACTCTATCGCCTTCTCTATGAAGTCAGCCTTTGTGTCCTCATCGTCCTGCGGCATTATATTCCCCTTTTCTACGCTCTTTATCCTTGATTCAAGCTTTGACATTGATTGGGAAAATTTCTCCATAGTGTCGTAAGGCACGGTTCTTATTGCCATATTCTGCTCAAGCAATGCTACATGCAGTGCGGATTTGCTTGAATCATATAAAATTTTGAATGGCATCTTGTACAGGTAATAAAAAAGCCCTTTTGAGACCTCTTCTTTTGATTGGTTCAGCTCAGCCATCAACGCCGGAACTATGAGAAGGTTTCTTTCCGGTTTTATCTTCGTCTTCTTTCCATTGTTGAAAGATTCTATGTAGCTCTTACGCTCATCTTTGGTTGCGGTATAGAATAGATTTACATACGCGTTAATTGCAGATTCAATTCCACTGGAATGATCGTCAGGATTTATATCGCCAGAACCATTCAGCGTGTTCGCCATCGCACCTATCTCCCTCATTTGCGCAGTAAGCCTGTGCACATAAAGGCTTGCATTGGAGTTCTTTGGCTTTACCACATACTTGTTTGCATGCGCTATGACGTACAACAATGATTTTAACGGGAGTATATTTGCCTTGCACCTTATTTCAAGAGAGAGCCCTTTGCCTCTAAGCCTAGGTCTAGATCTGGTCTTCTCCAAAAGCATCACTACTAGTAGGTATTTGACAGGTTGTCCGTGAATTTACTGGGTAGATACTCTCTATGCTCTAAATAAGTATAAATAGCTATCTTCTTTTTACTTCCTGTTTGCCTTTCTGTTCTCTATTGCCTCTCTTATCGAGTATCTGCCGATTACCTTTGCCTTCAACTGGTCTATGTCCTGGTATTTCATCTCTGTTGCTATGTGCTCTATCTGCTTGAACTTGTTTGCATATGCGTTATATGCGGAAATCGCAGCAGTATATGCATCGCGTTCATGCTGGTCCTTTATTCCAAGGCTCTTTGCAACAGTCCTTTTTTCCTCTATCTTGAATTCTCGTTCTGGACAGAACAGCCTTGAGTTGAACGCGGTATTTATTTTCCTGACAATCTCGCTTGCATTCGGCTTGTCGCTTGCTATTATGACAGGCGTGCCGATGCTGTTCAGTGTGTTTATGATCCAATCCGCGCCGCCGAATGTCTTGTGATCCTTGAAGAGAAGATTGCCGTTGAGGCTGAGGCATGCTATTCCGCATGTCTTTCCCGGATCTATTCCAGCTATTATATACATCAGACCATTTCAGCCGTTGAGGTTCATCAACGAATAGTTTATGGCGTAATTCATGCTCTGTGGTATTGTGGAATACCTGCAGTTCACTATGATGGTTGGCGTTGATATTATGTGATAGAGTGTTGCGAACTCCGCCTGTATGTTAAGTGTCCTTGTGACATTCTGCATGCATGTGCCGAACTCGCTTGTGTTAAGGCCAGAGCCAAGCTCAACATCATATAGGGTGTTGTTTGCCAATGGCTTGCCAGTATACGCTATGCTTAGATTGGACATGAACTGCGGGAACCTGCCCTGCTGCTTGGAGGCGCATTCCATGTATCTTCCAAGCTGCTGCGTCTGGTTTACTCCGAAGCCGCCATAATTTTGTATGGAATATCCGCTGAAGATGAAGAAGTATGATACATTTATTTTGTTGCCGTATTGTTTGGCCACTTTTATGGATGTGTTAAGCGTGTTTAGCACTCCAGGTGCATATGGGTCAGCTACCACATATACTGGAATCGGCGTGGCTGTCTTGCATGCCGCCTGTCCGTATATGCTGACTGTGCCCAGTGCAACTACGCTGTTGTTCGTAGGAGTTGCAGGACGCAGCGTCTGTATGAACGAATTGACAAGCGTGAGGTTGGAATCATAAAGAAGCAACGAGATGTTGTAGGCCTTGCTTGTGTCATACGGGTATATGTAAGGCACGACTACAAGCCACTGCTTGGTTTGCACAAGGTAGCTAACCTTCGACTGGTTGATCAGCGAAAAGTATGGTATGAGCGAAAGCGTTGTATTCACGTTCGAATAGGCCGCAATGACCTTCTCCGCTGCGGCAAGCGCCTGGGTAGAATTGTGTATTGTGGTGTTGCATGTGCCATTGGCATCACTGCCATACTGGCAGTTGGTGAGTACTACTCCCTGCTTGAATGTGCTTAGCGCAAATGCAAGCGCTACAAGTATTATTACGAGCGCGAGAAGCGATATGTGCAGGTAATCAAGGCCGTAGTTCTTGAACGCCGGCTTTATTATGAACACCGGCTCCTTGCTGCTTATCTTCGACATTTTTTCTGTTCTTTTGTTTGCCATTTAAACACCTGTACGGGCCTGGTGGGATTTTCATAACTTTTGAAGCTTTAAAAGTTTAATTTGAACCCACGACCTTCACCTTAGGAGGATGCCGCTCTATCCAAGCTGAGCTACAGGCCCTTATTTAATTATGCTGAGGATATTTATTATTGCCTTAAGGTATTAATATCTTATATGCAAGCTACATTTTCTCAAGTGCGTATATTCCGAGAAGCCCGAGCATGTTTTTCATCGTATTCCTGAATGCGGATGCAAGTTTGAGGCGCAATATCTTCTTGTCGTTCGATTCTGCCTTCAATATGGGCGAATTCTCGTAGAAGCTTGCAAATGAGTATGCAAGCTCGCTGACATATTCCGTTATCACGTTGGGCCTGAGCTCCTTCGCTGCCTTCTCAACCATATCAGTTTCTTTTGATAGCAATTTTACAAGTGAGAATTCAACATCGCTTATTTTAGGAAGCTTTGCTAGCTTGCCGTTGAGTGCACCCTTTGGCGCTTCCTCGAGTATCCTGCTTGCTCGTGCATGCATGTACTGGGCGTATGGTCCTGAATTACCCTCAAAGTTAAGCGCCTTGTCCCATGAGAATATTATCTTCTTTTCCGGCCCCAGTCTCAGGAACTCAAATTTTATCGCAGCAAGCGCCACATTATTGACAATCTTTTTCTCTTCATCTTTTCCGAACTTGAATCTTGAGCCTATCAGCTGTCTTGCCTTGGATTCAGTTTCCCTCAGTAAGTCATCGGCACTGTATCCGAGCCATGTCCCCTTTCTTCCGGAAAGCGCACCTGATTCAAGCTCCACCTCTCCGTAAGCCAGATGCTTGATGTTGTTTGCATGTTCCTCCTTTCCCATTGCCCCAAATACAAGCTTTAGCAAAGACTGCGGATGGCTCTGCCTCGCATCTATTATATTTATTGCAATATCCGTCTTTGCAAAATCCATACTTTTTCCTTCGTGGCTGGTGGTGTATAATACTTTCCCGTTGTTCTGCTTTTCCATGAAAACAGAGTACTTGAAACTGTTCTCTATTATGCCGAATTTCCACATGTGGAATGCTATGTCTTTTGCTATATATGTCGGTGTGCCGTCGCTTCTTACCAGCACTTTTACATCTTCCTTAAGGCCTTTGAACTCCTCTGGAAGGTTCTTTATCGCCTTTAGGTTTATGACCGTGCAGTTTGCATAGTCGCCGGTTTTGGGAGTCTCTATGAAATCATACCGTTTAAGCATTGATAGTGCCTTATCGAGGAGGCGTTCTCTTACTATGTCACTCTCCCATACAAGAAGTTCATGATATACTGAAAAATCAAATGCAGTCTCATATTGCGCCTTGACGCATTCGCTTGCTATATCTCTTGATATTTTCGATTCGTATGTACCGTCCTGGCCCATGAGCGACATGATTTTTACCACTCCCTCCTTTGATCCGCTGTCATTCATGTGCTCGTTCGCTTTTACATATTCTTCCCCTAGCCAGTGATCGAATTTTTTGTCAGGTTTGCTGGTGTTGTTCAGATGCCACCATGTGGTTTCGGCCATCTGAAGCCCTAGATCGTCTATGTAGTCCTCCCTTTCCACATCAAACCCCAATGCTATGTAGGTGCTTGCTATCGAATCGCCGAGCAGCGCATTCCTTAAATGACCTATGTGCCATGGCTTGTTCGGATTTACGCTAGGGTACTCTATTATTGCTTTCTCCCTTTTCTTTTTTGCTGGTTTGACCACACTATCGAAAATTAGTTTTGTAAATGTATCTCTATTGAGGTGAAAGTTTACGAAGCCGTTCTCAACTGTTGCTTTTTCAACATAATTTGGCTTCCCGATCTTTGATGCTATCTCTTTCGCAATTGAATTTGCATCTTTTTTGTACTCTTTTGCAAGTTTAAACGAGACCGAGCAGGAGATATCACCGAAACTTTTGGACAGGTCTACCGAACTTTCTATATTTTCCACATTGTAATTTAGTCCCTTGCACGTAGCTACAACTGCCTTCGAGATTTCGGATTTGATTATAGAATATGCTGATTCATCCATAAACATCGTCTACTGGTGCCAAGAACTTGTCCACTACGTAGAAATTGTGTCCCTTGTCGAATCCAAGTTTTTTCATCATGTCTAGTGTCTTTCTGTTACTAGTTCGTACAAGTCCCTGTGCATAAACTGCACCCTTCCTTTTGATCCTTGATATTGATTCGTTTATGAGTCTTTTTGCTATTCCCTTCCTTCTAAATTTAGGGCTTACTACAATGCTGTCCAATAATGCCCATCCCCTGAAGTGAACATAGCACAGGCAAAACCCGACTACTTTTTTATCATACTCCGCAACCAGAAGCACATCGTCGTTCTTCGACCTTAGCCATCTTTTTAGGGCAATTTTCGGATACCATGTTGCAGTATCCGATGAATGCAATTCCTTCGTTTTGATAGCTATATTGTATACTGCATTTATGTCGCTCGTTTTCATTTCCCTTATCCTTATTTCCATAAATATTACCTTATTTGAGGCGATTCAAAACAATTTTAAGCTTTCTATGCTATAAATATAACTGATAATACTTATTATATATCGCTTTATTGCGGTGATGATGTGCCAAAAGTTTACAAGTCTAATAACAAGCTCGTGGTTTCTGTGCCTTATGACGTAATAAGCGCATTGGGCATAAAGGACGGAGACGACCTTGATTTCCTGAAATATGGGGACAGCACATACCTTGTCGCAAAGAAGAACGACATAGTAAAGCTATTGGCTAAGGCAAACAGCGAAGAGGCAAAGCCCAGCAGCAAGTCATATGCTCCTCGCAGCAATCCTAATCCTAATGTTTCATTGGAGCCGGATGAGCTTGAGCTTCTCAAGAAACTGGACACGCTCAAATACAATGATAGGACTAATGTAAAGGTAGCTGCAATGCTCAACAGCAGTGAAAAGTCAACATTGCAGACGCTTATTAAGAGGAATATAATAGTGCCTTTCAAGAAGGGCAATGAGAAAGAGGTGAAATACAGCATACAGAAGAACGTTTACGACATGTTCCTCTACAGGAAGAACAGGAAAGAGGAGCAGATGCCCATAACTGCACCGCCTGCAAAAACAAAGTTACAGCAAAGCAGCAGGGCGGTCGGTGCTTCTACGCAGCAGAAGGCATGGGAGCAGAAATTTTCCGGAAGTGAGTCTTACATAGAAATGCTTGAAACTAATGGTTATCTCGTGCTCAGCAATGAGGCGGAAGCCTCAATTGTGTCTGCGGCACTTGAGGACAGCATAAGGCAGGGTTTGGTTGTGGGAACACGAGCCTTCAACAAGAAATTTTACATAGGGCTTAGGGGCTTCATCAACAGGCATGCGACCAAAATACTTAAGATAATAGACCAAAAGAGCGTGAATGTTGAGGAAATAGCAAAGGAGGCAGAGCTTGAAGAAGACGGCGCCAGAACCATATTATATTTCCTTTCAGAGAGCGGAGATGTAACAGAAGTAAGAAGAGACATATTCAGAGCCGCTTAACAGCCTGTTTTTAGTAGACAAAATGGTCTGCTACAAGTATTATGATCGTGAAAATCACGATTATTGCAAGCAGAACCTTCGGATTTACCTTTGGTCCTTTTGTAGGAGCATCATAGAAGCTCGTTACACCTGCAGAACCCTGTGGAGTATATAGTCCAGGCATCTTATCATTATTTTATACCATACAAGACTTTAATATCTTTGCATGTTTATATAAAAATGTGATTCTCTGGCTTATGATAGCTATTACAGAAGGGACAAGTTGGAAAACAACGAGGACAGCAGCAAGAAAGAGATAACAGTAGTAAGCCTGGAGGGACCACTCACTTTGTGGATAGGTTTGCTCGTAATGGCAGCCTTATTGCAGCTTGTCGCGATCCCGATTGCGAATGCGAGAGGGCATACGGACTTCAACAGCTATTTCGACCAGTTCGCAAACTACGTCATTTACATGCCTGGAATAATAGTCCTGCCATTGGTCGTCTCCCTTTGGGTTGGCGAACGGGTAAGCTTCCTTGGCAATAAAAAATCTTTTGTTGCATATAAAGGGCTGGCAAATGCACTCTACATGGTTATGGTTTACGTAATATCGGTTTTGATAATCTACATAATAATGTTCAACCAAAAGGTTGGCGTGCTTTCTTCAATGAGCCCGCAGGTTTTTGTAGAATACCTTATCCTGGTGCCGGTTTCAATAAGCGTAATAATAGTGCCTCTTTTCGCGGTGCTATCGGCAGCAAGACGATACGGTTGAAGCTATCTGGCAGCACTTACTATCTTTATTACATCATTGTTCTTGAGCACATAGTCCTTGCTTAGCCTCCTTTTGCTCCTTGCATCAACTGCATACAGCATGTTCTTTGCAATCTCCGTATGTATTGCGCCTGCAAGGTCGATTGCCGTAGAACCATTTTTCATCAGTATTGCATCTGGAAGCACATTGCCGAAATGATCTGTATATTTGTTCTCGTCCTCGACAGGGTATACTGCTATGTTCTCCAATAGCTCGAACACAGCACGGTTCACGATTTCCTGAGCGTTTGCACCCTTTGTTTTTATGAACTCCTGCATGTATTTCAATGCGTCAAGCTGTTCCTTTGTGATTTTATCATTTATGATTTTGAAATCCTTTGATTCGGGAGTATATTCTATTATCCCGTTCTTCTCTGCTTTTCTTATTGCAAGCTCTATCGCAGCAGAAATTGCTATCACATTGCGTTCGCCAAAACTGGACTTGAGAATGCTTATCTGGCCCTCGGAGCCTTTTATGTCGCATTTGTTCGCTATTATCAAAATAGGCTTGCTTACCTCCAGTATCTTCTCCGCGAACTTTGCAACATCCCGTGTCGCCCATGATATTTTTGTATTGGGTAGATTAGTTGAATCAATTGCAAATTTTATCTCTTCCTTGCTTATCTTGAGTCCTGTTAGTATTTCACTGAGTGCATTAACGCCGTCAGTTCTTCTGGAGATCTGGTTTATGTGTCTGCTTATAATTGATTCCAGCCATTTTACGAGCTCGCCCTTTACCATCCTGATGTCTTCAGAGGCGTCGCAGGATTCACAGGGATTTCCACTTGGATCTGTCCTGCCACTTGCATCCACTACAAGCATGAGTGCATCTGCTGCTGCAAGATCATTGAGGAATTGGTTGCCCATTCCTTTGCCTGAATGTGCACCTTCGACCAGACCCGCCACATCAACTATGTTTACTGGGAGCTTCCTTACTCCATTTACGCAAAGCGAGTTTCTCGGATTGCACTTGGTTCCGAGCTCCTTTTCAGGGCATTTGCTAGTCGCATATGTTAAACCGATGTTAGGATTTATTGTGGTAAATGGGTAGTCTGCAATATTCACGTCGTTAAGTGTGAGTGCAGAAAAGAGGGTGCTCTTGCCCTTGTTTGGAGCGCCAATGATTCCTATAAGCATAGATTCATCTTTTACTTGAAGAGTCTTATACGTACTACCTTCTTGTCTTCGTATTCCCTTAGTGTGTAATAAATTATTATAAGCGATATTATAAGGACAACCCCTATCAGCAGTGCCTCTTTAGGCAATCCTATAAGGAATGCCATAAGTGCGACTATCGAAATTATAGGCAGGTAAGGGTATAATGGTGTTTTGAAAGACGACTCTGTTTTCTTCTTTCTGTAATGTATTACTGCAAAACTTGTTATAAGATAAGAGAACAGAAGTCCGAAGTTGCTTATAGCGGCTATCACGTATATGTTTCCAGAAAAGAGCATAATCACGCCTATGACTCCGGAGATTATAACGCCGTTTGTGGCGACGTCTCTTTTTTTGTCATATACTCTTGTGACTTTCGGAAGCAATCCATCGGAGCTCATCTGGTACATCATCCTTGAGGAGCTCAATATGTCGGCAAGCGTTGCAGATGCTGTTGCTATCAGTGCACCTAATCCTACAAGTATGAACAGCCATTGTGGTGCGCCGCTCCTCTGAAGGGCAAACGAGAGCGGATTTGCAGATATTATATAAGATGATGATGGCAGAAGCAGCATAAGGCCAAATGTTACAAGCGTATAAAGAACGATGCTTATCAGTACAGATGCTATTATTGCCTTTGCGGCACCGTGGCTTCCACCCTTTATCCTTGAGGTGAATGTCGATATGGTTTGGAAACCCGAATAAGCGAAGAATATTACAACGCTTGCGGCAAATATGGCGCCCAGCCCGCTCCTGGAATGCTGGATTTGCAGTATTTGTGTAAGGGGAACTTTGTTTGACATCGCTATGAAAATTGCAAACAATATGAAGATTATAAGTATGGCGATTTTAATTATGACAAGCCAGAAGTCCGTTTTTGCCACTTTTCTTATTCCGAATATGTTTATTATTGTCAATAGGGCTATCAGCACTATGGCAAATGGTATTGAAAGGAAGTTGGCAGAGACGCCTAATAGACTCGAGAGATATGCACCGAATCCCAAAGCGACTACGGATATTGATGTTGCATAACTGAAGTACAACAATACGCCGGTAATGAATCCCAGTTCGCTTCCAAATGCCTTGTATGCAAATGAGTAAGACCCGCCTTTAAGATTCGGCATTATGGTGCCCAATTCGCCGAGCTCAAATCCTATTATCAGTGCCACTATGCCTACTAGCAAAAAGGCGACCAATGCCTCCGGTCCGGCAAGCGCTATTGCGGTTCCGCTAAGCACGAATATGCCTGCACCTATTATTGATCCAAGGCCGACAGCCGTGGCGACAAGCACGCTGATGTTCCTTTTATCATTATCAGGCATTTTGAAACCTTTAGTTAATTGTATAAATACCAAAGATTATAAAGTATAAATTAATATTAAGATTTAATTGCGGGGATAGCAAAGCTTGGTCAAACGCGCTAGGTTCAGGGCCTAGTCCCTTAGGGGTTCGAGAGTTCAAATCTCTCTCCCCGCATTTCATTTCTTTACTAACCTTAGGGCTTTGTTTATAATCAGCACTGCTTCCTTTTTGTCCTCTACTTCAAAAATAATCTTTTTGTAAAATTCGTGGTTCAGGTTTACTGCTATACATTTTCTTGGGCTGTGCATGACGTAGAAGACCCATCCCTTTGAGGTAATGTACCTGCCGTCCATTATCAATCCTGGCAATGCAGTTCCTCCCATCCTAAGATAAGGCATTGGTTTGAACCAGCTTACTCCCCTCATTGAAACAGAAGTTATGTGCTTCAATGGCACCTTTATTACGCGCTTTATGGCAAAGATTTTATCGAATCCCTCTATTTCGAAAACTAAATTTCTTCCGCTTATTTTTATTTTTCCAGCCATGTTACAGCACCATTCAATCAATCTTGAACCCGCCAACCGGAAGGCATCTCATTATTGTATCGATATCAGGATACATTAGCTTTGCAGCTATCTTCTTCGCTGCATCGGATTTTTTGTAGTTTCCCTGTGTTACCGTTGCAAATTTGATGCTTTCTTCCTTTATCTTGCTAAAAGTGGATTTGGATACGGTGTAGAGCCTTTCATCTTTTACAAACATTACAAGGGAAAGTTGCATGCTCCTGTACCAGTCCCTCTCCCCTTTCAAAAGGAAACTTCCAGTGCCGAGCGATCCCTTGCTGCTTGATTTGCTTACCTGATTCCTTTTCATTGCATAAACGTCAACTGTTCGCAAACCCTCCTTCCATGCGCTCGAATAGCATGCTGCGAATTCTGCTACCTCTTCTCTTATTTCCTTGCCTGCCGTTTCACCCTCTTTTAATACGACAACAGATGCACCGAATATGTCAGCATGGAAGAAAAGATCACCTTCCTCAAAATGCCTTGAATTTATAAGCTCGTTCTGGTGTGCGTCCCTTCCACCTATTACAAGCATGCCGTTGCTGGTGAAGAACCAGTGGAATTTCTCGTACCACTCCTTTTTTACGCTTTTTATTATCCTTCTTTCCGGCTTTATTTTCGCGTTAGACCTGGCATCGACCAGCATCTTCTCCAGATCTTTTACCGCCTTTTCAGCACCCGCTTTCTTCTGCGCAAGTTTCTTCGACTTTTTGTAGTATTCGTTGGCGTTGTCTTGGGCTGACTTTGTAAAATCAATTTCTATCTCCATGATCATATAAGTGATAATGAACCGGTTATAATTAGGGATATCACTATAGCCAGGACAAATCCGATTGCGCCTATCAGCAGTATTCCGAATATTATGAGCTTTGCGGCCTTGTCGAATTCCGCCCTTGTAGGCTTATAGCTAATGCTCATAACATGCTTAGCGTTGTCCATGAACTTCTTAAACTGATCCAGTATGTTCAATATAAGCACCAATGCGGTTAACCCGCCATATGCATAGATTAAATAATAGGAACAAGATATTTATATTGCTATTTGTTCTGTGGTAACCATGCAAAAGTACAAAGGGATAGTCATACATTTTGGCGAGATATGGCTAAAGGGCAAGAACAGGAACGTATTCGTAAGAAAACTTTATGATAACATAGAGCATGCATTGAGAAAGGAGGGCTATGCCAAGCTTGAGGACCATAGAGACAGGTTCTTCCTTGTGTTTGACAAGGGCTCGGACATGCGCTCAATAGAGAAGAAACTCTCAAACGTTTTCGGAGTAAGCTGGTTTGCTCCTGTGATAATCTCGGATAACGACCTAAGCGGCATGCTAGATGCGGCAAACAGACTGCTGGGCAAAAATGATACCGTAAGGATAGTGCCGCACAGGTCCGTAAAGAGCCTCAGCTTCAATTCTTCAGAGATAGTCAGCTACTTCATAAATAACTCGAAAAAACTTAACTTCAAGATCGACAAAGATGCGGAGAATGACATGCACATAAATGCGACAAAGGAGTTTTCATTCCTATACACTGAGAAAATTTCAGGATCCAATGGGCTGCCAGTAGGATCCTCAGGCAGCGCGGTTGTGCTTCTTTCAGGAGGGATAGACTCCCCGGTTGCGTCATTCTACGCGATGAAAAGGGGCCTCGCACCGATATACATGCATGTCCACGCCTTCGCGGACAATGAGGATGCAAAGCTTTCCAAGATAAAGGATTTGGCCAAGATTCTTTCGAATTATTCTGCAGGTGCTAAATTGTATCTCCTGCCCGGACACATCTTCCAATCAGCTGCATTGAAGATACCCAGGAAGTACGAGCTTGTGCTCTTCAAGCTGTTTCTATACAGGCTTGCAGAGGAGATAGCAGAAATTGAGAAGGCGGATTGCATCGTGAGCGGCGAGAGCTTGGGCCAGGTCGCATCGCAGACCGTGGGAAACATCACAGCATCGCAGCACAGCGTAAAGAAATTCGTAATGAGGCCTTTGATAGGGTTCGACAAGCAGGAAATAATAAACATCGCAAAGAGCATAGGAACCTTTGACACCTCGATAAAGGAATACAGGGATGTCTGCTCGATTGCGGCGAGAAATCCTGCAACGAAAAGCACTGCATCCAGGATAAAAAGATTATGGGATGATTCATCAATGGACAGCGTGCTGAAAATGACCCTGAAGAAAATGTCAGTCCTTGAAGTCAATGAGTGACGTATCTCATGACTTCGTCAGGATCCTTTATAATCAGGTAGCGCTTCGTAAAATAGTTTAACACATTTTCTACGTCCCTCTCAAGGAACTGCATCGCGTTTGGGTGCTTTATGACAACCGCCTGCCCTAAGTCTATGAAGTATGGGCGCTCCTTGTGGATAAGTATGTTGTACTCGCTGAGATCGGCATGCACCAATCCCATCCTGTAAAGGGTTCTTACTTGGTTTATTATCGTCTCAAGAACCCTAGTAGGGTCCGTAAGTGCGGCAAACCTGAGCTGCGGAGCCTGGACCCCTTCCTCATTTCCTATGAATTCCATTGCAAGTATGCTGCCGTTTGCCATGTATGGCTTTGGCGTGTATATCCCCGCCTGCGAGGCTAATCTGAGGTTTCCCATCTCCTTCCTGCACCATATTTTTACTATCGTGTTCTTGGTGAGCCTCTCCTTCGAGAACCTAGTATCTCCGATTATGTAATCAGACATCTTGAAGAATGATGATGTCTCAACCCTGAAGAATTTTATTATGATAAACTTAGATTTGCGCACCAATTCCGAATCGCCAGCATCGGCAATGTACACATCAGCCTCTTTCCCTCTTGCGATTATGTATTTCAGTTTTTCGATTACTTTCTTGTTGTAGAATTTGCTGAGAAGTATCATCGTCTTATCATCGAATATGCCGGAGTCTATCTTGTTCTGCTCCTTTATGGTATGGAATTCTCTGCTGGGCTCCTTCCTTCTGCTAACTCGCCTGGCCATTCTAGTATATTGTTAGGTAAATTATTAAAGCAATTAAGCAGGCTATCAGACACTCGTATCTCAGACTCATAACATCTTTTAAGCCTTTCCACACAAATATTAAGTATAAAATGCAATGCACAGTGCATGGAATCACTCGTTTCTAAGATACCACTGACTGGTCTTAATGAAAAACATATACGAGAGCAAACATTACAGGTATTATATACTCATACCGCTAGCCATGCTTTTCATAAGCCTGTACTTCATACCGAAGATACAGCTTGATGCATCGCTAAAGGGAGGGGTGAGCGTACAGCTCATAACCAACTCGACTATAGACGTCAGAAGCCTTACGACCCTTGTAGACTCAAAGATATCTGGTGCTCAGGCAAGCGTCTCCAGGTCACCTGGAGGACTATCCATAACGATGGCAGAGAACAGCAGCCTGTCCTCGGCCCAGACAAACCTGCTTTCCTTCTACAGTGCATACGGCAACTACACAGGCTGGAATTACAACGTAAGCGTATACCAATCGCAGCTCAGCAGCCAGCCAGACAACACCACACTGCAGAATCTGCTTACAAATGCAAAGACGCAGCAGCTGAAGTCCATAACCCAATTCAGCACCTTCCTTACAGCTGAGCTAAATTACCTTAAACCATTCATAGGAACTGCAACTTACAATGCCTCAGATTATCCGAATCTTCCAAGTGTCGCAAAGAACAGCTATTCTAGTGCATCTTTGGTGAACCAGGAAAAGATAATTTCCACCTTAAGGACAATACTGCCATTCTCATCATATTCTTACAACGAGGTAACCGCAACATTGGGTGCATTCTTCCTAAAGGAGATGGAGACCATCATAATAACCGCATTCGTGTTAATCGCAATAGCAGTATTCGTTGTATTCAGAACGCCGGTGCCGGCCTTTGCGGTTGTCTTTGGCGCTGCAAACGACATAATAGTTGCATTGGGCGCAATGGGACTGCTTGGGATTCCATTGGGCGTAGCCTCTATAGGCGGCCTGCTCATGCTTTTGGGTTATTCGATAGACACGGACATGCTTTCCGCAATAAGGGTCATCAAAAGAACAGAAGGCAGCTCAGCTGACAGGGCATTTTCATCATTCAAGACAGGATCAACAATGACAATAACTGCGATAATATCATTTGCGATACTCTTCGGGGCATCGTACTTTGCATTCATACCAACATATCTGGAGATATCCGGAGTTGTGCTTGTCGGACTTATAGGAGACCTGATAACAACATGGCTTGCAAACATGCCGATGATACTCTGGTACAAGCAGAGAAAAGAGGTGCACAATAGATGAGCGAGGTCCATAGCGTAAAGAGCTACCTAAAAGACAGGCGAATATGGCCGCTCATAATAATAGTTGTGGTGCTGGCGCTGCTTGACTGGCACTACGGCATACACTTCGGGATAGAATTTGTTGGAGGAACACAAATACCCATAACGCTTGAGCATTCGGTAAACGT
>JBGOTD010000007.1:0-14891 GCA_041476285.1 Candidatus Micrarchaeaceae archaeon | reverse complement strand
GAACAACTGGCTGAATTTCAGCAACTATCTGTTCAGCCCAATACAGAAGCTGGGCACTGACAGTTGCTATTCACAACTCCTTTCCGGAACTGATTGCGGCGGTTGGGCAAAGGTATCACAAAATGGTGGATCTGTAGATGTGAGCGGCACGGTTTACAGGAACCTGAGCATCTATTATGAATCAGGCTCAACTGCCCAAACCCCATCGCCATACTACGCGAACAGCCTTCTTGCAGTATATCCAAATGGCTATGTGGAGGCTGATGCGTCCGCACTCAATTACACCAGTCTGGGCATCGTCCCGTATATAAATTACCAGCTCTCAATACCTTCCTATTACACATCACTGAATAATGTTGGTTCATTCTACAACCAGACATACGGCATATACAATACGCATAATTACATGCCCCCGGCAAATTACTTTGATCCGTTCACATTTTATGGAAGTGATGGATTCTTTGGTAACTTTAACGGTTTGTTAACGGAATTCCCGCTTAATGTAGTATCGCTGGACAATCCGGATACCAACAGCCTTCTGTCCCGCCTGCAGGATTTTGTAGGAGGTTTCAGCGCCAAGGATGCACGCACACTGCAATTCGGATACAACGGCGGTGATGCACTGAGCCTTGGTTCATATGCATATGGAAATGTGCAGAATCCGGCTTATATAGCGGCGACACCAAACGGATACATATATGTCATAACTTACAGCACGTCCTGTCCGGTGTATTTCTGCTTTATAACGGCGACAACCATATCCTATCTTTATGTTTTCAAGTTCATACCGCAGGGATACTATAACTTTTCAAAGGATCAGCCGGCTGATTTGCCGTCAACAAAAGATCTCACGAAATGGATTAATGAATGGAAGGGCTACTATGCAAATACAAATCTTGAGGCCAGCCAGAACCTTTACCTGATAGACGTTTACAAACTTTCCGGGGTTACAAACTTCCTGCGCATAGGCCTATTTTCACTAGACAAAGGGGGAGTATTGAACAAGTTTGCGCCGCTTGCAGTACAGGCAGATGACAACGGCGACCTTTTCCTGTTGGGCTCCAGTACGGGAAGCAGCGAATTTAGAATCAGTTTCAAGCTTGCAGCACTTACCCCACCAGGAGGCAACAGCTGGGTGGAGAACTCGGCAGTGGACCAGCCAGGCGGCTTCATACCATCAAGGGAATTTGCAGTATCTCCGGGAGGGCAATACGTATATGTGGCAAATGAATCATTTCCCGGATATGTACAGATATATTCAACCAGCCTGGGACTTGCAGGAAGGGGCACGGTGACAACCGCAAGCACTACAACAAGCGCATCTACAACAGGCACATCCACAGTATCGGCCTCAAGCCTATGCCCTGATGTCTATTATCCGCCGCGCACCACAGTAAGATTAAACTTCAGCCAAATTATGGCATGTGCACAGAACGCAGGATTCTCTGGCACGCAGCTTGTTCAGATAGTCTCTATAGCCTATGCGGAAAGCAACTTCCAAACAGGTGCAACAGGTGCAGGAATAAGCGGAGGATGTTATGCAGAGGGGATATTGCAGGAGGGAAAATGCGGGAGCTCAGGAGAGGCTTATCCGCTTACGGGCTACAGTCCGAATTCCTGCAGCTCATATGGCGGAGGGGATTGGTCAACAGTGTATTACAACCCGACATGCGCATTCCAGTGGGCTTATGCATTTATAACACAGGTCCCGCCAATAACCCAAAGGGGCTGCACGCAGGCAATTGGAGACACACCATACTGCTTCTGGGGATCCTATTGGCTTGATGGCCATTACTGCAACTATGCGCCCAACACCTATTCCGGTTACAACTGCCCGCAGGGAAGGAACATTGCCAATTTCCCATGGGGAAATCCCTCACTGGCCTATGGCACAACAGGCGGAGGCGGCCTTACAGGGAAGTTTGGCGGATCAGATGGATTTGCATTTGCAGGCAATATATCACTATCCTATTCGAATGCCAGCTTTTCAATGAACATAATAAAATATTTTGCAAATGGAGGACCGTACAATGATTCTGCATTGAAAACCGCATATAATTCTTTTGTAGAAAATCCAGACTACGCCTCGTATGCCTTCGACAAACCTGCAAATCATCATCCGGTCTCAATAATAGATTCAAAAGGGATATTGTATGTCATAGACAACTGGACATTCAGTCTAGACGGCGGCATTCCAGTCTCGGTTCTAATGCTTAGGGCATTCGGCGAGAATGGAACTGAGATACCGGTAAATCCAACACGTATAAATACCCTGAGCGCACTGGGCCCCAGTGTAACAGGGGCCGGGACAGGCATTCCAGGACTGGGAGGTGCAGTTGCGCCTTCATATGGATGGAAACCGTATGGCTGGCCGCTTTCTGCGAACATTGCAACCCCAAATGGCATAGCAATATCCTATTGCGCGCTTGGCTGCACACATAATGCAGGCGATATTAACGTGCAATATCAGCCCGTGGGTCCGAAGGTCGATGCAGTAGGAGGGCATGTCGGTCCCGGAACAAACAGCATCAGCATATCTGCAGACTATAACGGAACATTATACCTGATGGCGCATCCATGGAGCTATTCGCTTGGTACATGTTATTTTGCTAGCCAGCCTGGTCTCTGTCTCTTGGGTGGAAATGATGACCCATATAAACCATTATACTCAGAACTGCTTGTCCTGAGACCGAACATACAGAATTATACCAAGCTCTCGTTCATGGACAATGCATCATATGTCTGCTATCTGAATCAGAGCCCGTCAGACAATTCGCCATGCATATATGACAGCAATACGGAGGTGTTGCAGTTCCTCTATCCGCCAATACTTGGAATCCCCAACTCATTCAGCTATGTGGAGAGCCTCGGAGGACCTGTGCAGTATCTTAATATCCAGAATCAGCTCTCATCAATATTTCCGACGGGCGTAAACAGCGTTGACTTCCAGGGGAGCCAGCAGAACGAGCTCAGCGGGGGCTTGGGAGGTACAAACAACTATAACACATTAGCGACTGGCGCATTCCCAACAGCTAAATCGAGTATAAACTTGCCTAGTACATACATCAAGACTGATCTGAACGGCTATGTGATAACTCCATTTAAGATAACCCTTGACTTAGAGCAATCATGGTCGCTTGAATATCCACCAATTCCAATGAAGCCTCCGCTGCAACCAAAGCCCTTCTTTATGGCTACAGGTGGTGTCCCGCCTCCGAGCGGTGGCGGTGGCGGATTGTTTGGAAGTCTTATAACCGAGGCCATATGTTATGCCGCTTGGACTGCAATAACAACAGGATTATCAATAGCTAGTACTCCCGTAACTACATCATACACTTACAGGGTAACGTCGCTCTCCGACAGGTCCGGGCCTTTAACCCAGACAATAGAAGGCGGCAGTACATATTTCAAATACATTCCTTCGCAGAACAACTATGTGCAGAATCTTTCAGATGCGGGATTGATAACATCACCGTACATAAACTTCCAGGTCTTTACAAATAGGCTTTTTGGCGAGATCTTTATTAACCAGACAATAAATCCTGAAACTGCAGGTGCGGAGCTGGCAAATTCAAGAACGGATCTCCCAACCGTAATGAATGCAGAGCACCTCTATAATTATCAATTACAGCAGTATCAGCAGGTTTCATCTTTTGGCACATTCTTCGCATACAACGCCCAGATAGCAACTAACGCTGTCAATACAGGTGCAAACTGCGGCGGAACTTGCCCTGATTATTATTATTCCTCTGATAATTATTTCAATGAGCCAAGCAAGTTCGGATACAACAACACAAATACCACAAGATACTTCCAGCTGTTCGAATTGTTCAAGCAGGCATCGCATTTTGCAAACATAGTGCTCAACCTTACAGGAACAAAGACGCTTTTCGGATACAACAGATTAGTGTATACATTCGTGGACAGGTTCAACAACACGATATACATGCCTCTTGACGTTGACTTTGCCAACATAACAACGATATCGCTAAACAGCTCAACGCTCATAAATCCCTCAAACGAAAATGAGACCACAGTGAAAGTTGCCGGAACTGCGGCTTACATGACGCCAACAGGATTGAAACCCATACCTTCAGGTTCAGACATATACCTTTACTGGAACACCAACATAAATTATTACAATGCAACATCATCTCCGACAGGCTCAAACCCGATTGGCTACTATACAAATGCGCTGCAGTGCAGCATTGCACCAAACTCGAAGGAATGTGCTGTCGCAAATCCGTTGAGCACAGTTACCCAACAGCAACCGATAGGCAAGGATGAGGCGCAGGAGATAACATATGCAGGAGGAGGATGCGAACTGCCGCCAAAAAGCCTATTGAATCCGGTGACATACAACTGCAACCTTTACGGCTATGGCGGCCTGAGCGCCGTGCGAAACGACCCAAGCAATCCGAGCTTATACCAGTATTGCGTTCCTGTATTCCCCAACGGCACCGGCGCTTTCACCTCACAGCTGGGACTCATAGACATAGTGCAAACTGATTCAGCAGGCAAATTCAAGGACTCGTTCCAGGCATGCGGAGTTGGACAGAACAGGGTGATGGCACAATATTACGGTGGACCAGGTCCAGAGCCGCTTATAGTTAACCAGACATGGCTTGGAGCGTCAGGCGGAGTTACCGAATTCGCGCAAAATATAAGCGCTGAGGATACGGCCAATGTCTATGCATTCAACTATTCATTCGCGCCAAACATGACGGCGGCACAGTTTGAGATAGGCTCCTATGCGCTGAACTTCGGTGCAATAGGGATTCTCGAACTCATCGCCACTATGGCGGTTGTTGCGGTAATAATAGCAAAGGAATTTGGTTTCATAGGAGGGGCAAACAAGAGACGTCGATGATATGATCCTGATCTTGCTTAGTTTGGGCGCAATTTATGCCTTCATACCCGTAATAATCATCATAATATTGCTGCTTGCGGCAAGAGGTTCAATAGGCAGGGACTTTTTTGAGATCTTTGGAATAGCATCTCTTGTCGGATGGACAAAGGGCATAGCTGCAGGTGGCGCAGGAAGAGGAATCGGCATAGGAAGGGGATACAACAGAGTCACAGGAAAAAGCACAGAAAAAGTTGTAGGAGCGGTAGGGGAAGCTGGAGCCTTCTACGGCAAGTATAGCAACAAGAATGAACTTGACAAGCGCATCATAATGTCAATGAAAATGAAATCTGATGAAGTACGGCAGATGCTGAAGCTGAATGGATTAGAGAAAGAGACTGCAAACATGGATGATGCAGCTAGGGTAGATTATGCGGTGCGCAAGCTTTCACTAGGAAAGGTTAATGATTATTATACAAAATATGTGGAGCCCAAAAAGGCGCCAGGAAATCCGCCACCGCTAAAGGCGCCATCTGGTTCTGCATATGGCGGCGGAGTCGGGATGGCGGTTGCAGACTTCTATAAAAACTACTACAAGGGAAGACGCGGCTATGTAAACAATCCCAGCGAGCTTAATGAAAAGCTCAGAACTACAAACGCGATGTCCACTGAGCAGCTTAATGGGCTTCTAAAGGACTACAAAATTAATGTACCTTCTGACATGACCAAAGAAAGATTGGTTCGGCTTGCTGTTTCATCGCTCTCATTGAAAAGGATAAACATGTTTAAGGAGAGCAGCGAGCTGTTTAAAAAGAAGGAGGCTGCGCCGGTGACTGCCGAAACCAAAGCACCGGAAAAAGTAGCCCAGCAGCCAACCAGCGAAAGGATATGGAAAACGGTTAAGACCTATATGAATAGGTATTTCGGGAGTTCAAAAACAGAGGGGATATTACAGGAGCCAAGTAAAAAGGAGGTATCTGGAATAGTGGATTCGCTGATGAGGAACTATAAGGGATTATCTTCAAGGGCAAAGGCTGCAACAAAAAAGTTTGTCAATGAGCAGGTTGGAAGCTCGATAAAGCGCTACATGAAGGAATATTTAAGCGGCTCGACCAAGGAGCAAACGAAACGCCAGGCAAAGAGCCTGCTCCAAAGACCAGAAGAAGTTGGCAGGCAGGTGCTCACCCAAAGGGGAGTAGTAGAGGATATGAAAAAGAACGGGTGGATGATGAATGGTGATGTTGTCAATGCCCGATGGAGCTGGATGCAGGGCAATAAGGGGAAATATGTCGTAGAGGACAGCCATGGATATAGCAACAAGTCATACAAGATATTCGTACAGCCGAAGGCAGAATACCTTAACGAGTCTATTTCCAAAGTTACACAAACTCTTGACAAGATGATAACGAGCGGTGAGATTTCTGGAATAAAATTCAAGTTCGCCAAAAGCGCCAGCGAGTATGAAACAGGCTTCGACGCTGCACATTTCAATAAGGGCGCGAATGAGAAGATCGTGATATACGCCAATTCGGCAGAGGACATGGCAAAAGTTGTGAAGGCCCTGAATAGCACATTCAAGGAAGACGTATACAAATACGGCTCTGAAACAAAACTGGATGCATATGACGGTACGCATGGTGCAAAGTACACATATGGGATTAATCCGTTGATACATGTAAGAAGGGGCGGCAGGGAAAATCACGTAAAAATAAATAAGGAGAAGCAAAGCCGCGGAGAGGACGTAAGCAAACCAGATGCGGATTGGGCTATTTCAAAGTCGGTTATAAGTGATTTGAGAAATGATTCAAGCAAAAAGGCACCCAAAGGCGCAGAAACAGCAGTCAAGACCGGCAAAAAAGAATATTCAATAGATTATGCAACCACTTCAGTAATGGCTGCCGGGTCCGCCGTAAAAGAGAGCGACAGGGACATAGAGGTAGTGGCACCTATTGGAGATATAGGAGGATACGGTGCCTTGATAAGCTATTTGGAAGCCAAAGTTGAATCGGGCAATATAAAAGAGGCGACTGCAAATGAGCTGAAGAAGGCAGCAGATAACTACAAGAGAGATACAGTAGTAGGTGACAAGATATACAATTCAATGGGCGCGGCGCTTTTGGCAGTTGAAGGAACAAGTGTTGGGAAATTGGATTCAAAGGCAAAAGAACTTGTGGATTTCTTTGGGGATAAAGAAATTGCCAGCAGGATAAAGGAGCTAACAGATGTCGTAAAATCACATTTTGGAGAGAACAGTGCGGTGGCGGAAGTCATGAGGGTCTTGATCTTTAACACTAAACTGGACCAGGATTTCAAGGATGTCAAGCATAACTTCGTAATGATGTACTCGGGGCTGAAACGGGTGTATGGAAATTACGACAACTATTTGGATTTCCTGGCAAAGCATGGCGTTGACACACCAAAAGTGATGCTGAAGGTTGCCACAGATATTGTATCAGAAATTAGCGGGGTAAAGTATAAGACAAATGGCTACTATGACGTGACTAGAAAGGATATCAATCTAAAATATGATGCAGAGGACTCCACAGTCGTGCATGAACTGTCGCATGCGGCCCAGGCCAAAAACGAGATGGCATATTTCGAAAAGGTAGACACGCCAGAGAAACGCGCAATAAATGACAGCCTGATTCCTTTGCTACATGAAGGAGGTGCCGTTTTCGCGCAAAAACTGTACGAGACAAAGGAGACATGGGGAGAGGCCTTTGATTATAAGTTCATGGTAGGTGCCTCTTCCGAACACGCCGGAAACTATCTGAAAAATTCCGATAAACATACGCTGGTAGCGTGGAGCGGAGAGCTTTATGAGTTGTTTAAGAAAAGCAAGGACATTCATAAGGACCTTTACAACATAATGAAGGATGAGAATCAGAAAAGCGCGCGCAACAAATACGGGATAGGGCTGGCTCTTGCAAATCTATTGTATGCTGCAAACAATTTCGATGAAAAAATGACAATGAAAGACTTAAATGGAGGCACACAGGTGTCCCAAAAGGTAGTTGAAAAATTGGAAAAGGCGATAAAGGCGGACAAGGATGAAAAGATAATCATAAGCCTTCTGCAGATATAATTAAATAAAGAGAATTTTATATTATAATGGTGCGAATATGGCGGCAACAAAAACACGAAATTCTGAAGATTTTGTCAATGAGGCAAAAAATAAAGGCATCAAGGTCGAGTACAGCAAGGACGGGATAGCTTTTCATGTATCTTACAGCGCAAACATAAAGAGTATCGACCTAAATAAGGTGAAAACCCAGATAGACAATGCGGTTCCTATTCTGCTAGATAAAAGCGAGATGCCAGCAGAGGGCAAACAGGATATAGAGGTCAATATAAGATGGAAGCCCGCTTTGGGCGATGTCGTATTATTTAAGCTGTCCACTCCACAAATACGATTATACGGCAGGGGTAATTTATATGACAATGAGGATGTTGTTGCTGCATTTGATGGAATTTTAAAAATGAAGAAAGAAGTTGACCTTGTATTCATGCCTAAAACTGCAAAGTCCTAAAAACAGATTAAATTTTATTGCCTGCCGCTAAAAGTCTTGCATTTTCAAGAATTTTGCGTTCCGATTGCGTAAATATCTGCTCTTTGGTTATCGTGCTGTTTTTCAAAAGGTATTCCAATATTTTTAGCCGTTGCTCCTCTTTTTCGCAGGTTTTTGCTATGATCGCTGCCGGGTCCTTTGCAGCAGCATGCATTCCGATGTCGTTCATCCAGGCGTCAATCATATTACTATAGTGCATCAGAATTGATATTTTTTCTATAGAAAGAAGAAACTTCTTTAGTTTTTCCATGCGTTCAACCATCGAAGCGCTCAGGGCTATGCTGTCGGTCTCTTTAGACTTTATGTAATTGCCGTACATTTCCTTCATCTTTTCCTCCTCGCCCAGTAACTTGTTTATTATGAACATGTCCATTTCCGTCTCCTTTGGCTTGTCAGGAAGCGAGATTAGCGATCCGTTTATTTCTATATTCTTTGCGTTTATCTCGTCGTGGAGTGTTTCTATCGCCTGCGTTACAAGTTCGTTCTTTGCCTTGTTAAGCATATCCTGGCATAGAAGCCATGCTTCGATATTTTCAGAATCAGATTGCATGGTATCAGTTTGTCGAATATTTGATTAGTATAAATAGAATGCCAAACAGCAATATGCTTTCCCACCCGAAGGCAGTACACACATATCGTAAGCAGGCTTAGCTTCCGAGTTCGGAATGGGATCGGGCGTTTCCCTGCTCCTATTACCGTTTGACAGTAATATTATGTTGGGAAACATTTAAAAATGTATCAAGTATATTGCAAGAAGTAATATATATCTAAACCAGTCCAATAGGCTTAAGTGGGGGCATACGGAAATACAAAAGAACCGCAAAGAGCAGCAGAGTGATCTTGACGTTATTGTAAAATATGCAGGGTTTGCTGTTTGCTCTGCGGCTTTTGTATTTTCATTGATTTCTCCTCCAACCTTGGAAAGAGAATTTAAATTTACGCCATTGCCAGCAAAAAGGGAGGAGATGCATTTAAAATTTGATTCTGTTGAAGGCGTTCCTGATTCTGAATTGTATATGAAAAATGGGCGGTGGGATTTTGGTAAACTCACTGCAATGCAGGATGATTATTTTAACTTTTTGAGGAAATACCATGAGAGCGGAGTTGTGTTCGGTATGCCGAATTCGATAAATGTACTTATGCCGACTATAGAGAAAATATCTGAAAAGTACGATGTTAACCCTTATGTCATAGCCTCGATAATACAATCAGAGTCATTTGGTTATAGATACGCTGTTGGAAAACATGGCGAGTTTGGATTCATGGGAATAGATCCGCACTCCCACAGTAATGCGGTAGGAAAAAATTACAGCAGAATTTTCGAACCTGAAATAAATATAGAAATCGGTGCATCAATATTCAAAAGTTACCTCGTGCAGTTCAATGGCAATTATAAAAAGGCGCTGCAGGCGTATAATGCAGGACCTCACAAGGTAAGGAGCCACCGTGTGCCCGAGTGCACCTTGGCCTACGCAAATAAAACGATGATAAATCAGAAAAAGATAGCTGCGATTGTCAGAAGATAAAAATCATAGCTTTCTTCCAGACATACAATTGAAACACAATCCGCTCTTGTCCTCGTAATCCTTGCTGCAAACGCTCTTGCCGCACATTCTGCAAGTATGCGATGCCAGCTTCCCACATATATAGCATAATGATGCCCTATTTGACATTTAATCAGACCTTTTTCTGTTCAGTCACCTGCAATTCAAGATCCACCTGGCTGCCAAGCAGTTCCTTTGCCCTTTCGAGCGATAGCGGCCTAAGTCCGCGCTTCTTAGCATAAGCGCATTGGTATTTTATGTAGTTGTCGTTTATTTTTGTGCTTGGATCTATCTGCTTGCACCTTTCTATGTAGTCTATTATTATCTTGCTCGCCTGCTCGACCTCGAATCCCTTTGCATTTACAAGATATGGTGCGAGTATAAGATTGACAGTCCTGTGCCTCACATCCGCAATCGGCGTTTGCAGGAGTTTTTCTATCCAGTCTGAGGTTTTCTTGCCCTGCCCTCCTGTATCCTGCTTTACTATGGTCCTGAATCTCAGGCCTTTCGCATATTCAATAACCTGTTTTGGCAGGTCGGTGCTTTTTATCGGAAGGCTCTTCGCTATCTCATTCATTATAGCCTGCTCAAGGACTTTTGCAATGCTATTTCTATTGAGCACGACAACTCCGCCGCTCAGCTTCTGGTTCACAAGCTCAAAATTAGGAAGCCTCGGCGCATATTTCACGTAATCCATAAAGCCGAGCGCAAGCTCATCAATCCCGTTCCTGTCCTTGCTCTTGCTGAAGGTATTTGTCAGTCTTATTCCAAGCTGGAGTGCAACATCAATCATGTCATCGCCGTTGGAGCTCAATGCCTTGTAGGACCTTTTCGCCTCAGCAATTGAATATAGCTTTATGAGATCCGTGCGCTTAAGCGCGCTTAGAAGCATCCTGGAATACAGATAAGTCATTATGTAATCAAGCTTGATCGAAGCTATGCTTATGCTTTTGTAGTCCATGTCGCCGCTCATCGCATTCTCGATATGCCTGCCGCCCATGTCCAAGTACTTAATGTCTATCTCGTTTACCTGTCCCTGGACTATTTCCTTTGCTTCATTTGAGAATGGATACTTGTAGGCAAAATCTAATTTGCCAGGATTAAGAGACATGTTAATATAACGGTGTTAAATTATAAAAACCTATTAAACCATAATAATATCATGATAGTCGTAGATGTAGAGACAAGCGGCCAAACATCCTACTTGCATTCGATATTGAGCATAGGTGCGGTTGATTTTTCAAATCCGGAAAACCAATTTTATAAGGAGTGCAGAATGAGAGAAGGCGCAGAAATAGATCCGGTTTCTCTTAAGATAAATGGGTTTTCAATAGAGGATATAAAAAGCGAAAACAAACCACCACTAGAGAGCATCCTTAAGGAGTTTTTGGGATGGACCGCTGGCATAAAAGACATAACACTCGCAGGGCAAAACAACTACATGGACCTGTATTTTTTTGAGCATTCTTTTGAACTTTACAAAATGAAGAATCCGTTTCCCATCAGACTGGTAGATACTCATACGTTAACATATGTGCACTATCTATCAAGGGGCTTGGAGCCGCCGCTTAAAGAGAACGGCTCAGGAATAAGCTTAAGAGTCGTTTCGGAGTACTGCGGGCTTCCGGAAGAGCCAAAACCACATAATGCGCTCAACGGTGCAAAAATGGAGGCTGAGGCGATATCCAGGCTTATTTATGGGAAAAACCTGTTGATTGAATTCAAGGAATTTACAGTACCAGACTACCTTAAACCCAAAAGAGCCGACGACAACCCATAAACTTAGACCGTTTTGGCTTATCTAGGAGATATTGCCTTTTCCATAAGTAAGAGGCATAACGGCGTAAGCTTTAAATATTCCATTTATAGAAGTATTAACGTTTGTTTTTTTCGTTGTTATTGTTCTAATTGTTAGTTAGAGCTTTACTGTGAAAATTCCTATTTGGAATTGGATATAGTCTTGAGGAGTGTATAGAGAAAATCGCAACACAATTGCTTATATAAGATAAGCCAACTCCAACATCGACTCCAGTCGATGCTGCTGGAGGACACTGCTATCAGATTTCGACAGCCATGCAAGTTCGCTCAACGACTTCGTTGGGCAGCGTACGGCTCAGTAACACGTGGTCAATCTACCGTAAAGAGGCGAATAACCTTGGGAAACTGAGGCTAATGTGCCATATGCTAGGACATCTGGAAGGAGTCCTAGTTCAAAGGGTTGTAAATTGGAACATTACCGCTTTACGATGAGACTGCGGCGGATCAGGCTGTTGGCGGGGTAACGGCCCACCAAACCGATAACCTGTAGGGGATATGAGAGTATGAGCCCCGAGAAGGGCACTGAGACAAGGGCCCTAGCGCTACGGCGTGCAGCAGGCGCGCAAACTCCACAATGCGCGGAAGCGTGATGGGGGGAATCTGAGCGATTCACTTCGGTGAATCTTTTGCCAAGTTTAGTCAGCTTGGCGAATAAGTGCTGGGCAAGACCGGTGGCAGCCGCCACGGTAATACCGGCAGCACAAGTGGTGTCCACGATTATTGGGCTTAAAGCGCTCGTAGCTGGCAAATACCGTCTCGTGTGAAATATTGGTGCTCAACATCAATGCGTGCACGAGATACCTATTTGCTAGGGAGCGGGTGAGGTCAGGAGTACTTATGGGGAAGGGGTAAAATCCTATAATCCTATAAGGACTACCGGTGGCGAAGGCGCCTGACTAGAACGCATCCGACAGTGAGGAGCGAAGGCTAGGAGAACGAATCGGATTAGATACCCGAGTAGCCCTAGCAGTAAATCATGCAGACTCTGATGTTGCAGATATCTAGAATATCTGCAGTACCGTAGCGCAAGTGTTAAGTCTGCCGCCTGGGGAGTACGGCCGCAAGGTTGAAACTTAAAGCAATTGGCGGGGGAGCACCACAAGGGGTGGATGCTGCGGTTTAATTGAATACAACGTCGGAAATATTACCAGAAGCGACGGCAGGATGAAGGCCAGACTAAAGATCTTGCCTAACGAGCCGAGAGGTAGTGCATGGCGATCGTCAGCTCGTGGTGTGAACTGTCCGGTTAAGTCCGGTAACGAGCGAGACCTTCGCTAACAGTTGCAACTGGTTTAGAGATAAATCAAGCACTCTGTTAGGACCGCCTCTGTTTAAAGAGGAGGAAGGAGAGGGCAACGGTACGTCAGTATGCTCTGAATCTTCTGGGCAACACGTGGCATACAAAGGTTGGCACAATGAGATGCAACACCGAGAGGTGAAGCGAATCCCCTAAAACCAACCCGGGTTCGGATTGAGGGCTGAAACTCGCCCTCATGAAGCTGGAATCCCTAGTAATCGCATGTCACTATCGTGCGGTGAATATGTCCCAGCTCCTTGCACACACCGCCTGCCAAGTCACCCAAGTGGGGCCCTAGTGAGGCAGTGCCTTTATAGGCATTTTCGAGTTAGGGTTCTGTGAGGAGGGCTAAGGCATAACAAGGTATCCGTAGGGGAACCTGCGGATAGATCACCTCGAATACATTAGTGTGCAAAGTTGCATTTTCTCGCATTAAACCTCAAGACTATTATTTATTCAAGAAGGTCAGCGTAAGCTAGATAATTTCAGATGCGCCTCTATTCAATACCAAAAGATAAAAAGGCAAAATTACATAATTTTCATCAGTTAAGGCAATTGTCAAACTAACGGGCGGAACAAAATGGCAAGGAAATTATCAATAACTCCAGATGTAAGCTACATGCTTGGGATATACCGGTGCAACAGTAGTTACCGTAATCTATGTTTGTCTACAGCGAGCAAGGAACTGGTTGAGCGCTTTGTTAAGATTGCAGTTATGGAATTGGACACAAGGACTGATGCAATAACCATAACGCAGGAAGGCAGCATAACAAAAGCAGAGATCAACAATTCCAAGCTCAAGAAACTGCTTGACAACGCATTGGACGGGCGCGACAGGATATTCAAATACAAGAACGAGTATTCTGCAAGTTATTTTGCTGCGATGTTCGACTGCAAGGGTGCAGCAGACAGCAGGGGCATATTCATAAGGGGCATGAATTCTTACGACAAGATTCTGCTGGAGAGGATAGGTTTCCACACCGCAACCAATTCAGGCAGATGCTACGTAAGGAAAAGCATGGACTTCGTGATGTTTATTGCACCTTACAGCGTAAAGGCAAAGACCATTCATTGGCCTGGTAAGGAGCGAGACATTCGCTAACAGTTGCAACCGGTTTAGGGATAAATCAGGCATTATGCAAAGTTGCATTTTCTCGCATTAAACCTCAAGACTATAATTGATTAAGACCCAGCTTCGGCTCTGGACAAAAATAGTTATTATTAAGAAAAGACTACTTCTTATTTATATTTGGAATTACACATATCATTTAGTGATATGATGGAAAAAAATGGGACGGATAGACCCGAAGCTGCAAAACCAAGAGACTATCTAGTTATTGACGGATACAAAACCCTGATCAAAGCTGATGCCGTTACTACAAGATACATAATAGAAAGTGAAAGGGCAAGAGGAGGCGAAGAGATCGTAGTAAAACTAATAACAGGAAGAAGTTCTGATGGAGTTACACTCCTGTTTGATTCGGCACCTGAAAAGGCCCGAGTGATTTTGGACGAGCTAATGAAAAGCGGAGGTAGAGAAGAGGTTATAAAATTAATAACTGCAGAGGACAATCACGGCAATAATGCTTTATTCGGCGCAAATCCAAAAACTGCAGAATTGCTCATAGATAGACTTTTAGAGATGACTGAAAATCCGGTCGTGGTGAGCAGACGTCTCGTATCGAAACAGAATATTTTGGGTTATATCGCATGTGATTCTGCAGGGCCTGAGTTACAGAGCGCATTAAGAGGCTGGCACGGGGGTGAAAGGGCAAGGAGCCTGGTAAGAAAGGTTGTAGATGATGTTCTTGGAAAAG
>JBGOTD010000006.1:0-14991 GCA_041476285.1 Candidatus Micrarchaeaceae archaeon | reverse complement strand
CGTTGCCTGAGAATGTCAGAGTTTGCGTCTGTGCAGATGATGCTGTGTTGCTTGTGTATCCGCTTACTGTTACAAGCAATGGGTTTGTGGTTGTTATCCAGTTTGCTCCGTTAACGTTGTAGTAAGATAACGTTACGAAACTGTTCGATACCTGGTTTCCTGAAGACGCAACCTGTGCTGCCAATGCAGTGCTTATTGCGTTTGACAATGACGTAAGCTTATACGGTGTCAAAGCATATACGACTGTGCCTGAAGTTTGGCCCACATAGCTGAATGCGTTTGGTATCTGGCTTGTTACTGTCAATTCCTGAACAGGTTCTGTTACGTTCTTTATCGAAACACCTGGAATGGTGTTAGCGTTTGTACCCAAGTTCTGGTATTGCACTGAACCAGCATAGCTTGTTCCTACTGAAACTGTGTCAAAGCTGCCTGCTCCAAGCGAGTCACCGAGGAATGTAAGTTTGCTCCTCTGTGGGCTTTGTATGAAGCTGAGGCTCTGTCCTGGGTTTAATGTTGTTGGCGTTACATTGTAGACTATTATGCTCTGCAATGCCTTTGCTCCTGCGCCTGTTGTGGATGTTGTGTTTGTCCATAACAATGTTGTGAACCAACCTGGGTTCGTTGTTTGGTTGAATGCCTTTCCGTTCTGGATTGGGTATACATTTGTGTATAATTGCAGTTTTGCCCATTTCTGGTAGGCGTATAATCCTGCAAATGTTGCATTTACGTTTACATACAACACCTTACCCGTTACGTTGAACTTCGCTGTTGTTCCCTGGGTTACTGAAGATGTGTTTGTTAGTACATTATTGTATAATATGGACAATGATGCTGGGCTCACTCCGTTTGAATTCGGTTGACCCAAGTCTGTAAGTTGTACTGTCCATGGACCTGTCGTTATGTTGTGTCCTACATATAATGTCTGCAATGGTACCAATGCCGCTGCAAGGA
Organism: Candidatus Micrarchaeaceae archaeon; assembly: GCA_041476285.1. Taxonomy (GTDB): domain Archaea; phylum Micrarchaeota; class Micrarchaeia; order Micrarchaeales; family Micrarchaeaceae; genus UBA12276. The sequence goes on along the minus strand of JBGOTD010000006.1, from coordinate 14,040 downwards.
ATAATTTTCCGCCTGCAAGCGTTGTCGAGGATGTTACTGAACCTGATGGTCCTGTTGCGTTAAGTATTGTCCAGTTCTGTCCCAATAATCTTATTGGCACGTTGATTCTCGGGCTGTTGCCTGTCGTTGTGTTTTGTATTGGTATGCCGAATGTTGCCTGGTATGCTCCGCCTGCGTCAATGAGCTGGAATTGCTGTACTGGTGATCCTGACGAACCCTGGTCGAATACAGGGAATCCTGTAAGCCAAAGGGATGTTGTTTCGCTGCTTCCACCGAAGTTGCTGACCAATCCCGAAAACTGGGATGATGTCAACTGCATTATGTTGTCGTTGTTGCTTGATACGAATTGGGTGAATGATGCACCGCCTCCGTTGTTGCTTGCTGTTACTGATGTGGATACTGGAACGAACCCTATTGTTGTATATGGAGATGCAAGTGGGGATATCGCTATTGATGTGGAGTGTGGGTATGCATATTGTCCTGTACCCTGCAATGACTTTGTGTTCTGCGGAGAGTTCAGCAATACTGCTCCGTTAAGAACTGATCCTATCAATGCGCTGAATATGTATGTTCCTGCAGCTGCATTTACAGATCCGCTCTCGTTGAGCCATACCTGCTGGTTAGATAGTGTATATGAAGAGGATGATACTGCTACGTGCAATACCTGGTTTGCGTGTGTTTGGTTTACAGTTGCAGTTACTGGAACGCTTGTGTATGCAAGGTTTCCTATTGCTGCAGCAATGTTGGCAGCTGTTACGCCGTCCCATGCCTTTGCCTGTGAACCTATTACTACCTGAACTACTGGTTGTCCACTGTTACTTATTATCGGTACATTCTGGAATGTTATTGATCCTGCGAACGCAAGACCTACACCAAGCAATGCCGCACCTGCTACTACGGCCGCGATTCTCTTTGCATTTAGAGTCTTCATGTTCTCACTTAAATATTGTGAAATATAGTCCACTGTAAAGTATTTAAATACATATGGTATGTATAACAGTTTTTTTATAAATAAACTTTTATACTTCGTTGATTGTCATACATAGCATCTGTTATCAACGCTATATAAGTATGCCTAGACGTCGGACAGTGGCCTGATATTTTACCTGAAGCTGATCTGTCTTGGCTTATGCTTTGTTGCGTATATGGTGCCTAGCCAGAGAGTCTTACCTATTTCTATATCGTAGCTCCTTATGGGTCTTGTTACATTGACGCTGAATCCAGAATCCTTCAGCTTCCTTACCAGGTCCTTGTAACCATAGTGGTATTCAAGTAGTACTTCGGAGTATCTGCCGAGTGTAGTTATTGGAGACCTAAGTATCAAATTGTATTCGCAGCCCTCGCAGTCTACCTTGAGTATGTCGGCTTTGTAGCGACCCAATTCCTCTATGCTGTTTGCCGGTTTGTTTATCAGGGTGATCTGCCTTTCCATGTGGTTTGCCTTTATGTTCCTCTTTGCCAGCCTGTGCAGCTGCCTCTCCGGCTCGTAGCCGTATATGTGTTTTGCGCCGTTGAGCGCGAAGAGTATTGGGGTGTCACCTATTGCAGAGCCAATGTCTATTATGGTCTTGCCTTTTACCTCGAATGACTTGTTGTTGTCCCCTATGAAATTCTGCTTGAGTAGGAGCTGGGCCTTGTTCTTTGTGCCTGTGTCCTCGTAATACAGGTAAACTCTCTTCCCTTTGTATTGGGTCGATACCCTGTCCTTTTCATAAGTTACGCCTGCTATCCTTTCGCTGATGTTGTGGTGTATTAGATTATAGTAATCAGGATAGCTCTTGACAGTCTTGGTTTTGCCGTTCTTAAGCCTGAATGTTACCTCTTTCCTGAAGAGCATAAAAGGTATGAATGCATACCAGTTGTACGTGAACTTGCTTAGCTTCCTTATGTGGTCTATTATCCTTGTATTGAAGGCAAGGCTGGCATATACATAGTCATGTATTGATATGTTCATGTTTTCATGCCCTATTTCTATCCTTTTATCTTGTCTGTATATACCTATTATCATCTTTTATGATCAGCCTGATCTCCCCGAATATTGTTGCCAATGATATTACTATAAGATACTCCATGAATTCAAAGAACTCGACTATGTTAACTCTGGTAAGGGTGAGAAGCACAGCCTCTGTGAACTCGCCTATCCTGTTCCCTATGGTGAACCTGTTGGTCTCCAGAACCTCCTTCGCCTGCTGCCTGAACTTTTCCGTCCTGATGCGCCTCTTGAATATCGCTTTTATCGTGATCTTCTTCTGTATCGGATTGTTCATTATATGGTATGCGAGCTTCTTGTCGTATATTACCTTGTAGTTGTTTTGTATGAGTTTATGAGTAGTTTCAGTATCGTCATTGAGGGTTTCGACGTATGGCCTTTTCACTGCAGATTTTCTGTATATATGGACGCAGAATATCGGATCCGTGACAACATTCCCATGCATGTGGTGCCTGAGCTTTACCTCATCGTATGCCCTGTCGAATATTTCGTGGCCCTTGTTCAACCACTCCCTGGTCGCCACATCGAACTGTATTATGCCGCCCACCCTCTTATCCTTGAATAATTTTACAGTCCTGTCTATATCTCCCACAAATAAGTTATCTGCGTCGTCTATAACTATTATGTCGGAAAGCGCTTTGCCTATAAGAAAATTGGTTGTCTTGATAAAATCCGGCTTTGGCATTTTGTATATCCTTAAACCCTTGAATTTCTTCTTGAATCCCGTTGCTATGTCGTAGCTCCTGTCGTTTCCCTGTATGCCCATCACTATCTCGCTCCTGGCCCTTGCCCTGTTGAGTCTAGCAGTAAGGTCTTCGAGCTTGCTTGGCATGAATTTCTCCTCGTTGTATGCCCTAATTATGAAGCTTATTTCAGGTTTCATCACATACTACCTATTTTCCCATTTCTGAAATATTATGAACTAATTATAGTTCAATCTCGTCTGGCATAAACCGTGCCGACGTCTCCCTTCGATGGATCCTTCCCCTCTTCCCAGACTTTTACTTTGAACCCCTTTGATTTTAATATTTCCGGCAGTCTCTGCATTCCATAATGGTACGCTATATGGATCCTGTAAACATTGCTGAGATTGGACTTCTCTGTGAAGATCTTATGCTCGCTGCCCTCGCTGTTTGATTTTATTATCACGTATTTCTTGCCTTTCAGGATCGTATTCAGGGATATTGACTTTACTGCGATTCCCTTATTTGAATCCTTGAACTCGCTGCCTATGTCCCCGCTGCCGCTGATGCTGTAGGTTCCGTCCTTGTCTGCAACACCCATGTTGAAGAGTTTTATTTTATCAGAAAGCTTGGAAGTTTTGATGTTCTTGGATGCACGTTTATAAAGAGATTGATACGGTTCATATGCGTATACCATCTTGACTTTGTCAAAAGATGCGAAGTAGATTGCAGTATCGCCTATGTATGCGCCTATGTCTATCGCCACGGCCTCTTTGGGAAGGTCCTTGGTAAGCCATGCGAATCTCTGCTCTATGAGGATGCCGTACATCGATATCGAGCTGCCGAGGTTCCTTTTGTAGCTAGGGATTATTGTTTGTAATATGATACTTGCAGTATCCTTTAGTGTTATAGGATCACGCCAAATTGCCTTTTTACATATTGTATATAATATACTATTAATCAATTACCTTCAGTTCCGGCAGCGGGACTATGAATTCACCGGCATATCCTGATCCTCTTAGCTGCTTCATTATTGTATCGGACATGTTCCATGAGAGTATCAATGCTGAATCCGGGGAATTTTGCTTTAGATATTCCTTTTCATCAACAACCTTTATGCCTGACGGGGAATATGTGCCTATCTTAAGTTTGTTGACTTCGGTCAGGACACTGATAAATTTTGAGTCTATGCCGCAATAGCTTAGCAAAACGCTGGATTTCATCGGCGCCCCGATTCCGACTATGCTTTTGCCCTGCCTCTTTTTCTCAGTTAGCAAATTCAGTAACTCGTCTCTTCTCTGCTTTACTTTGTCGCTGAATTGCTGGTATGTGCTGAGTTTCGAGTATTTTTCCTCGGCGGCGATGATTGCCTTGAGCCTCTCTGTCTGCAGTCTTGGCTTGCCAGACGCATATGTTATTATCGACCCGCCGTAGTAGCTTATCCTTTCACAATCGTAGATATGGATTCCGTGCTTTGCGAATAGATTCTGCATCGATGTTACAGTATAGAAGCGGTTGTGTTCGTGGTATAAGGTATCGTAGGATACCTTTTCTATTATGTCTGGAAGGTATTGTCCCTGGTTTATGAATGTCGCATCATGATTTGATTCCAAGATTTCCTTTACGCTGTCCAAAAACTGGTGTATGGTGCCGGTATGCGCCATCACATTGAATGCTGTAAGTATTTTTACCCTTCCTTTTGATGTTGCTATGATCTCCTCGGTTGCATTCTCGAACTGGTCCACTATCGTGTATATGCCTTGGTCGTTTGCTATCTTTGCAGGCTTAGGCGCAGGCTCAACCCCAATAAGGCTTATTCCGCTCTCCTTGAAGGGCTTGAGCTCAGTACCATCGTTTGAGCCTATGGAGACAACATAGTCATCTTTGCTTAGCTCGTATTCCTTTATCAGCCGCTCAGCCAGATTGGTAAAATGCACTGTGGCGTCCTTTGAGGCGCCGCTAAGGTAATTGAAATTCTCGTCGAATATCACGCTTGTCGGAAGCACTACGGCCTGCTGGACCAGGAAACATTTCTGGCAGAAGACTATGTCTAAAGGGTATTTTTTCTCCTTCTGTAGTTCGTCAAGGGTCTTGAAGAACCTGTTGCATATTACCTGCTCGCCCAGTGAAAGTATTTCTATGCATTCAGCATCGCAATTTTGACATTTGACCATTTAAAGACCCTGGTTAGTTTATTCGCTTTTGGCTTTTTAATATCATCTTCTGTTATTTCCTTTTATGCTTTCAATTGTCTTCTTGATACCTTTTTCGAGGCCGTATTTGGGCGCCCAATTGAGGCGCCGCTTTGACTTTGAGCTGTCGCATATGATCTTTTTGATATCTGTGGGCCTTGGCGGAGATGAATTCCACTCTATTTTGCCCTTGAAGCCGGTTAGTTTTGCTATCAGTTTCGCAGTCTCTCTTGTGCTATAGCCATGTCCTGTACCTATCAGGAATGTTTGCTTTAGTGCGTTCTTATTTCCTAAAACACTTGCGAATGCTTCCGTTGCATCATCTATGTACAGCCAGTCCCTTATCGCATCGGCATTGCCAAGTTTTACAGTATCTCCTTCAAGCATCTGGGATATCGTTTTTTCTACGAAGTAATTGAAATTGTTTGCCCTTCCGTACACATTTGGAAGCCTCAATATAGTGTAGGACATATCATAAGCCGCACCCAAATATTGCAGATACAGCTCCGATGACGCCTTGGCTATTCCGTGAGTGCTTAAAGGCTGGATTGGTGTGGTTTCGTCAAGTTTTTGAGTTGCAACATTTCCATATACAGCAACTGAACTTGAATAAACGAACTGCTTGAGATTCCTCAGTTCTTTGCAGGCCTCTGCTAAATTCACAGTTGCCAGAAAATTTGTCTGTATGGTTTCCAGAGGGTACTCATAATAGTAGGATGGGTTTGTTACTGCTGCCAGATGAATTACATAATCAGGCTTCAGCCTTTTTACATGGTTCCTAATCTTTTCGTAATTTAATAGTCTATATTCCAGATCGTAGACCTTGTAGCCCTTCTTTATTAATTTGGACTTCAAAGCGGAACCGATGAAACCATTAGAGCCGCTGAGCAGTACTTTATTGTTTATCAAAACACCACACATTGTGTATTCTTATTTGAAATAGCTTGATTGGTTTTCTTGAATTATTTGCAACGCCTTATGCAATATTGTTTTATGCGTTGCGCTACCTAAATTAATATTAGTTGCTTGATATTAATAATATATATCTTAGGTGGTACTTTTTATAGCTGCATAACAACCGCATGCTTCTTTTGAGGATCTAAATGAGAATTGACAAGTATTACAACAACCAGGATAAGGAATCTAAACCTGCCGAGCACCATGATGAGCCGAAGCCCGTGGAACATGCGCACACTGGTAGCAGCTTTAATCTTGGCGTGAAGCTTGATTCATTTATAGAAAACAAATACCTCATAATAGGAATAGTGATTGCGATAATAGCAGTCAACATACTCCTAAGGGCAGGATTATTGCAGTTCCAGGGAATGTTCGAGCCTGACGGTTTCTTCTATTATTCTGTGGTAAGGCAGGCGATAAACAACCATTTTATGGTTTCAAACTATCTTAGCATATCAGGATTTCCGCGACATAACTTCATAGGAGAGGCGCCTGGCCTGGTATACATTACAGTCATATCATATTTTCTTTTACAGGGACTTGGATTTAGTGCCCTTACAGTTATGCGTTGGGTGCCGATGCTGTTTGGCATTTTTTATGCATTACTTGCATATGTCCTTGCAAAGCAGCTTGCGAACAGCAGGGCCATCGGCCTGATTGCAATGTTTTTAGTAAGCGTTTCCAGCGGCAACATAGCCAGAACTGCCGGCACGGTCTACAGGGGAGACAGTTTCATAAGCTTATTCATAATGCTTGCCCTTATCCTGATGATAAAATGCTTCGATGAAAAGAAGAGCATAAGAAGATACATCTGGGCAATACTCTCAGGAGCATCATTGAGCCTTGGCGTGATGGTGTGGAACGGTGCGCCATTCGTATCGATAGTATATCTGCTTGCACTTCTTCTTGCAATAATATACGGGTTTATCAAGGCGGACAAGGAGATTCTCTTTTCAAGCATCGTGCTATCGATAACTCTGCTGATGTCACATTTACTGCAAATTTCGTACGTTGCTTTGGGGCTGGCGAGATCAGGTCTGCAGCTTGATGTCAACGACTTCTTCCTGTTTTATGTACCAATACTTGTCGGTGCCATAATTGCATATTATATTGTAAGACGGATTGACAGGTTTAAGATGCTGGCTGGTGCAAAGAACAGGCTGCTGGCATCCTTTGGTTTTATTATTGCAGTGGCTGTAATTTTACTTGCACTCTTTGGAAGTACAGTGCTTAGCGTTGCTTCGCCGGTCGGCCCTCTAATAGCACCACCAAGCACAAACATATCAAACAAGACTGCCATTGGAAATGCGGTAACTGCCACAACCCAGGAACTGCAAAAGCCAAGTTATAGGTTCATGTGGTCAAGCTTTAGCATACAGCTGTATCTGTCAATGATAGGCGTTGCGCTCTTCCTCATATACTGGCTGCTTATATCAAAAGGTTATCTTAATAATGAAAAGTTCAAGATGAATAAAATAGCCTTTATTGCAATACTTTCATATTTCCTGGTCACATCGTATCTGCAATACAGTGCAATAAGGTTCAATGCGATCATATCCCTGCCGTTGGCCATATTCGCAGCCTTTGGAATTTATGGAATCGGCAAGCTTTTCTATCATTACAATGTAAGAAGAAGGCTTATCGGAGCTGTGATAACCATAGCTGTTGCGGCCGTTGTAATATTCCTGATATACCACTTTTATCCGACGCTCGCCATACGATTCAAATTCGTGTCAGGCACAATAGTGGCAATCTATGCATTACTTGTCGCGTTGCTTGGATATGTTATTTATGCTGTCGCGAAGGGCAATCTCCGCATCGAGTATATAGTATTATTAATCGTGCTTGTGGGCCTGTTTTTCAATATGTATAACACTTATATCCAATCGTATACTGCCGTCCAGGCAGACGGCATAAATCCGCAGTTCCTTGAGGCTATGATATGGCTGAAAAACAATACAGCCTCAAATGCGACTGTTCTTGCTCTTTGGCCGGACGGCTCCGTTGTCGAGGGCTGGGGGAACAGGACAAGCTATATGGACAGTGTAGGAGGAGAAAACAGCTCAAGAGTCTATGTGTTCTCAAAGTTCCTTTTCAATACAACCTCTGATTCAGGATATCTCTACAGCATACACAAGCCGCAGTATCTCATAACAAGGAACTTCTGGTACGCAGAGCTTGGCGGAATAGCACAGGAGGGGCTTGTCACAAACCCGACAGACTATGGCTATGTTACACTCAGCTCATTGAACACAACAAACAACGGCACCGCAACATTCTTTACCTTCTCTTCAGACAGTTATCCCTACTATACGACAGAGTTGATATCGATACCCGATGCAAATGGCACAACGAGCTATAAGGCCTATCTTGGGGTTAAAAACAGCACAAGGTTCACTTTAATGAGAACTATCATCTTCCTCAATAGCACGAATTCGGCTTACAACATACTGAATACAGGAGACCTTAACAACTCAATCAACTACACGCTTCTCATATCATTTTCAGGAAGAGTGATCAACGGTGCATATGTACTTGGGCCAAAACTGGTGCAAAGCAACATATTCAAGTTCACATTCCTGTGCAATACATACACCTGCCCGTACAGTTCAAACAACGTGAGCATGAATGTAGTGTATCAAAATGGTGATACAAGAGTCATCAAGATAAACTACCTCAAATAGACGGACAGAAATGTATAAATATGTGGAAAAGAAATCTTCTAATTACTGTGTGATGTAGTGAAGCTGGATAGTGGAAGTCATCCCAATCTTTATAAGATTGGCATGAAACTTTACGATATAAACCCAAAGCTGTGGAACTATGGCGTAGAGGCCATACAGCTTCCTCAGAAGATATCCAACGACGTCAAGTTCAAATTCTCAGATAAACGATTTGCAGGCAAGATAAACAACATAAACCTAGAACTTTCCATAATCTGCAATCTTAGATGCTCATTCTGTTGGTGGTGGGGCGAGAATGGAATAGCCTACAAGTTGATCCAGGAAAAGAGCAGCATGGTCACCAAGGAGCTGACAACTCCGGAGATATACAGCGTAATAGACCAGCTGTCTGAAGATAAACCATCCTTCTATTTATCGGGAGGCGAGCCATTCATCAGGAAGGACACTGTCGACATAATAGAATATATAACCAAAAAGGGCATGTCGGTAATAACAAACAACAACGGCACATTGCTGAGTGATGAACAATTGCAAAGGCTGTCAAAAATCAAAAACCTTACGATAAATTTCTCGATTGACGGACCGGAAGATGTTCATGACAATATAAGAGGCAAGGGAATGTTCAGGAAGACAACAGACACGATAAGGAAGCTTATTGAATTCAGAGGCAACTCAACATTCCCTGCAATAAAAACAAATACAACATTTTCGCCATGGATAGCTGGCAGGATTGAGGAGCTTGCAAGACATCTGCAAGATGATGTTGGTGTTGATGCGACAAGGATGCAACATCTTTGGTTCACCGACAAGGAACATGCAGAAATGCACAAGAAGGAGCTGCATAGAGTATTTGGAACAGCTGAAACAGGAGTAGATTCACACATAATATCAAGGCCGCAGCCAGATTACGTGAACAAACTGGCTGACGAAATAATGAAAATACAGAAAACCAAGTTCAAAAAGCCGATATTCATACACCCACTTATGTCAAGAGACGAGATTGTCAAGTATTACTCAGATCTTAATTTCACGAAGAAGAGCAGGTGCTTCATATCGTGGGATACTTTGCTGATAAAGGCAAATGGGGACGTAATGTTCTGCCCGGATGAGTGGATGACTGACTTCAAGCTTGGGAACACTAGAACAGATAAAATAAAGGACATGTGGAAGAATGAGAAAGCGCAGAAGTTCAGGACAGAATTATACAACCACAAACTGTTCCCTGCCTGTGCCAGGTGCTGCGTCATAAACGACTAGGCCGAACATTATTGTGACTGAATACAAAACTATTTATTTATGCATTACACATTAAACAAAGAAACGCACATTACATATTAAAATCTGAAAACGGAATGGGGGCTTTGATGAAAGTATTATTGTTAGGTATGAGTTCTGAGTTTGAGGACATGTATTCGACTTCAGGGATAGTAAAATACATAAGCCACATATATTCTGATTTGAAGGACATGAAAAACATGGAAGTGGAAAAGTTAGAATATAAGAAACTCGCAAGGAAGTTTCCATTTGTAAACCATTTTGGGTTTTATTTGGAGTCAAGGTTCACTGATTTCAGCAAATACCAGATAATCCACAATATGAACGGATTAAGGTTATTTGGAAAACCTAAAGGAAAGCTCGTAGTTACTATCTACGACTTTATGCCCTATTACGACAGGATAAAAATATGGGGCAACAAAGGACAGAGCAAGCTTGTTGCGATGAACTCTTGGTTCTCAGACTATATGGCAGTTATCGGATTCAAGATGGCTTTGAATGCAGATGCGATATTGGTATTGAACGAAAAGGGAAAGGAGGAGCTTATCGATTTTGCGAAGAAAAATAATAAAGAATACGATAGTAACAAAATACATATAATCGGTTTCGCTGTCGATGATAAGTTTATTACAGAACCAATTAAAGAGAAGGAAAAAAGCACACCCTTTAGAGTCGGCTATCTTGGCTCGTTCAGCAAACAGAAAAGGGTTGATATCCTAATCAGGGCCGTAAAGTCAATAGACAAACAGGATATAAAAGTCGAGCTTTGGGGCAGTAGGTCAATCCAGTCCAGGGATCTGGACACTGAAATAGGGAATGACAAACGCATACAATTAATGAACCTGGCACCGGAGGAGAAAAAGATCGACATATATGACAGCTTTGATGTATTCGTTGATTGCTCCATCTGGGAATCATTAATGATGTACGAAGCACTTGCAAGAGGCCTACCGGTAATCATAGTGAGGGGGGGCAAGATAAACCCTGATCTGGCAATGCATTGCATAGAGGTAGGGAATGAGAAAGAGCTGGCAGATGCCATATTAGACCTAAAGGTAAATGGCTATAATCCTGAAAAGAGGAAGCAGGCCATGGCATACGTAGGGCAGTTCACATGGAAGAAGCTTGCGGAAAGAGTTGCCAAAGTGTATGATGATGTACTGAGCCAGTGACATACATCACGTCGATTAGCGTATAAAATCATAATCTATTTATATTACCAGAACCATAATTTATACGTGATAAAATGAGCGTACAAGCCAGTACTCAGAATGCTGCTGATAAAAAGCTAATAGTAGTGGCTGGTGCGGGCATGGATAAAGAAGGAACTCTATTTGAAGGCTCAAAAATCAACGTAACGAAAGGACTGGAGGTTTTTAAAAGAGATACAGATCAGATAACAATATTCACTGCAAAGTACAATTATTTCCTTAGGGAAACTCCACCTCCAAGGACAGAGGCAGGAGGTATGAAGGCATATGCAGTTGGATTAGGATTGCCGGAAGAGAAAACAATACTCGAAGAGAAATCCTATGACACTATCGGAAATGCCTACTACACGGACATGATTGTAAGAGAAATGAGCAATGTTCGCTCCATTACAGTTATTGCATCAACCTGGCACCTTCCAAAGGCGGGTTTCATATTTGAAAAGGTCTTCGGAGGCAGCAGATTCAGGCTAAGTTTTGAGGAGGGCGTATTGGAACTGCCTGCCGACAAGGCGGAAGAGATGCGACTTAACGAGACCAAAAAACTGGAAAAACTTAAAGGGATTTATGGAGGTATAGAAAACGGCGACTGGAGGGCATTTGCGGCAATGGTTGAATTACAACACCCATTTTACACCAAAAATCCCGTGCCCGGAGAGGAGTGGCAAAAAATCAAAACTACAGTTCCTACAATAAATTACATAAAATAGCAAGACACCAGAATCCTTTCTTTTCCTTTTCTCGATTTTTTCAGCCAAGCCGAATTTAGGTCTTAAGGCTTCTTGTTATTATCTTGGCTTCGCTGGAATAGTTTGGTGCATCCCATGGGAATGTCTCTCCGTTAAGGAGTCGTTCCCATCTGCTTACATCGGCATCCACCATTATTTTGACAAGCTGCTTGAAAGATGTTTTTGGCTTCCAATCTAGTATTTTCTTTGCTTTTGAGTTGTCTCCTCTGAGGAAATTTACCTCTACGGGCCTTGTAAACCTTTTGTCGACTTTAACATAATCCTGCCAATTAAGATCAACAGAATCGAATGCTTCCTTTACAAATGCAAACACTGAATGCGATTCCCCGGTTGCCAAAACATAATCATCAGGTGTCTTCTGCTGCAGAATTCGCCACATACCCTCTACATACTCTGGTGCATAACCCCAGTCTCTGCCAGGCTTCAGGTTGCCAAGAACCAGTTCTTTTTCAAGGCCTGCATGGATTTTTGCCACTCCGTTGGATATTTTCCTTGTAACGAATTCAAGTCCTCGAAGTGGACTTTCATGATTGAAAAGTATTCCATTGCACGCAAAAAGATTGTATGCTTTCCTGTATATTTTGGTTGCCCAGTAGCTATAGAGTTTTGCGGCGCCGTACGGACTTGAGGGTGCAAAAAGGCTATCTTCATCAAGAGGTTTACTTGCAGATCGCTCGTTAAGGAACCCTTGCGTTCCGTACATTTCGCTAGTAGATGCCTGATACATCTTTATTTCAGGATTTATGTGTCTTATCGCTTCCAGGAAGGCAACAACGCCAAGGCCATCAACCATGCCTGTTGCTATAGGTTGTTCAAATGCTGCCCCTACAAAACTCTGCGCAGCAAGATTGTATATTTCGTCGGGCTTGGATATTTCTATCGTCTCGTTGATTGATGTGATATCCACCAGATCGAAAGGTATCAGCTTTACTTTGTCAAATATTCCAAGGTAATGCAGCCTCCAAAAGTTCGGAGTAGATACTCTCCTGTAAGCACCATAAACCTCGTAGCCCTTCTCCAGCAATAATTTGCACAAGTATGCACCATCCTGCCCGGTGCAGCCCGTTATCAAAGCTCTTTTTCCCATTAAGATCACATATTGTTTTGCTTAGACTTATTTACAAGTTTTGTATAAATCCCGTATGTTTCTTTTGCTGTCCTATCCCATGTTAAGCTTCTGGCATATTTTAAAGCATTTTCCATTCTCTTTTGGTTTTGGACGTTCTGCCTTGTCTCTTTTATTGCCTTGACAAGCTGATGCGCGTCTTTTACCCCGATGCAGTACCTTTTTATGTCATTGATGTATCTGGATTTGGAATCTACGATTACCGGCAAACCCCTTCCAAACGCCTCAAGTATAGGTATTGCATACGTCTCCCCCAATGCAGGATACACAAATATGTCAAAGCTGTCGTATACATCAACCAGCTTGGAAGCGTGTCCACGGCTTTTGAATTCGACGTTATCCAGGTCATTCGCTATCTTGTACATATTAAGGCTCTCCTGCTCAACTCCGCTTCCGTAAATCTCAAAAGAATATGACTTGTCTGATTTCAAAAGGTTGGCCGCTTCAAGCAGCATCATGAGGTTTTTGTTCGAAGATAAAGAATCACCTATGTAGCCTATAACAGTGTTCTTTTTTGTAATCCTCTTTTTCAAAGGAGTTTTGATTATGCTTTCATTTATGCCCAAAGGTATGACAACATCATCTTTTATTTTGTGCAGCTCTTTTACTTCATCCTTTGTCTTTTCATCGTCAAAGATTATCATGCTTGATGTTTCCAAGGCGTTTCTTATGTTAAGCGTTGTGAGGTTGCTGTACATTTTTTGCCTTATCCCCCTGTGCAAGTCGTTCCTCATGCGAAGCGTATCATGCAAAGTGGTTATTATTACACCCTTCTCTCCGTTTTCCCTTAGTATCTTTGCCGCAAAACCAATCTCTTGGTTGGTTATGTGTATTATATCGTAGTTCTTTTTGGCGAGCCCCGGGATCATACTTCTGAATATCGTATTTGTGTAAATCAGACCGATGGTATTTGAGGGCTTTGTCTCGCCAATGGCATATAGAACGTCTATCTTGTCCTTATTATTTTTGCTTAGGTGCTTGTAAAGCTGGTAGGTATACTCTGTTATCTTGTCGCCAGTCCCTGGTTCTGGCTTGGTTGCATTGATAAGTGCTATCCTCATAAAAACCATACCATAATATCTTGTTTAGTCAATCTATTAATTCTTATATATTTTAAATGTCACTTACTTGATCGGCTCTTGGCCAATTTATGATAGATCATATCTGTCTTTTTTG
>JBGOTD010000005.1:0-15019 GCA_041476285.1 Candidatus Micrarchaeaceae archaeon | reverse complement strand
ATCCTACTTATCAAGGTGAAAGAATGCCAAAACCGATGCACAGATCAAGAAGTTTCAAAAGATCAGACAAAATCACGCTTAAGGGAAGACATGTCATACATTTCAGAAGGGACAAACACTCGTTCCCGCATTGCGCGATATGCAGATTGGAATTGAACGGAATAAGCATAAAGGGCGGAAGGTCAAGAAGAACGAACAGCAGGGTGTTTGGAGGAGTGCTCTGCGCGAACTGCGTGGCAGACGTGATAAAACTTGGAAGCAGGGTAGAGCAGGGCGAGATGAAGCTTGACGACATAAGCATGAAGCAGCGCCAATACGTGCTCCAGCTTGTTGCTCATTAATTAATGGTACATATGCTGCGTATTTGCATAAGCGGATTGAGCTGCAGCGGCAAGACCTCATTAGGTGACGCGCTCTCAAAGGACCTTAATATAATGCACATCACCAAGCACGGCACAAGCACTTACAAAAAAGTCAAGGAGGACACTGAAAACCAAAAGGAAAGCGAAGTCGGCATAATTCAGACCGCAGACAGGACATATGCAGATTCATTCGACAAGGAAATCGTAAAGCTTGCAGAGGGCAACAATTGCGTTGTAACGACCTGGCTCGGTCCGTGGTTAATAAAAGACGCGACAATAAGGGTCTGGCTTTCAGCAAGCTTCGAGGAAAGGGTCAGGAGGTATGCAAACCTTAACAAGACAAGCATCGAGAATGCAAAGGCTTTTATAAAGAAAAAGGATGAACTATCAATTAATGCCTTTAATGACATATACAATATAGATGTGAAAAACCATTCGTTTTTTGACATGATGATAAATACCGAAAGGCTTAACATTAAAGAATCCGTCGCAATCATATCGATGCTGGCGATAGGAAAGGAAGAGTCAAAATTTAGGTGAGAATATGTTGCTTGAACCCGGAAGAGTTTGTATAAAGAAATATGGAAGAGACGCAGGAAGCAGGGCAGTTGTGATAAAAGTGCTTGATGGCGGGTTTGTAAGTGTAGTGACTGCGGCAAGGCAGAAAGAAAGGAAGTGCAATGAAAAGCATCTTGAGTTTCTCAACGAGAAGATAGACATTAACGACAAGGCGCTTATAAACAAGACACTTGGAGTAAAACTAAAAGAGGAGCACAAGCCAAGGGAAAAGACATCCAAGGATGTCAAGAAATAGTAGATTCATTCAGGAAATCCATCGCTTCCTTGATTACCTTTTCCTTCTTTGATCCATCGCTAAGTATGTTGAACAGTTCTGAATAATTGAGCTTTTCGTTGAATTTCTGCTCCTTGAGCTTTGCACCGAGCATGTTCATGCCAAGCTCCTTTACCGGCACGTTGCCGATCTTGTTGTCCCTTAAATTTTCTATTTCGGACTGGATATCAGGGTTTATGAGCTTTGAATTGTCTATTTCTATAGTGGCCTTGGAGGAGTACTTAACTATTATCGAATGCAGCGGCATGTCGGTGCTGTTGAATCCAGAATCAATTGTGCCATGAAGCTTGAGCCTGATTATCGGCTTTGTTGATTTGCTAAGTATTTCCTCTATTTCGCTCTCGCATTTCTCCTTTACCTCTTTGGGTTTTGCCTTTTCAAAGCCTAGGTTCCTGAAAACAAGCTTTCTTGAGTTTATTTTTACGAATTCATGCGTGTACTTTTTAGTGTCGAACACCATGAAGCCCTTTTCCTGCTGTTCTCCCTCCTTTAACTGCGTAAGGACAGTGCTCCCTGGTATCAGGAACTTCTTGCCGTGCACGACAGCCTCTATCACACTGTGTATATGGCCATCGACATAAAGGTCAAATCCCTTGGGTAGATCATCGTAATGAATGAAATCATTGCTGAATGGCAGTATTTCATATATCGATTGATGAAACATAAAAATGTTGAAAGCGCCCTTAACAGGTTTGGGATCCAGTTCAAGCAGAGTCTCCTTTACGCGTTCCTCTGATAGTCCGCCTAGTCCGAAGATGGCAACCTTTTCATTGTCTTTTTCTATTACTGTTGTTGCCTCGCTCGTGTCTACTATGAGTCCTGCAAGTCCCAATAAGCCAAGCGGATTTTCCTTGCCAAAGGCTGTCCTTTCGTGCGTTCCTGATATCCCAATAACAGGAATGTTGGTGTGGTTTTTTCTTCCCCTACCATCAAATGATACTACTTTTGCCTTCCAATCTTTTTTGGACAGCTCCCTGAAAATGTTGATTGCCTGGGCTATTACTTCGGGTTTTGGCGAGCGTTTGTCGAATACGTCGCCAGGCATTATTATTGCATCGGCGATTTCGCTTGCCTTTTCCAGTGCCTCCTTTGCCTGGTTGAACGCGTCTTCTGCAAAACGTTCGTAGCCTATATGCATATCGGATACTATGGCTATCTTCAATTTATCACACGCATAAGTAATTGGTAGAATTGTTATAAATAAGTTCTTTGATCAGTTCTCGCCGGTCCTTTTGTTTATCTCTTCCATGAACGACTCCAAGAATTCACTTTCATTGAATGGATTAGACCCGTACGCGCCTGCAGCACACGGATGTCCTCCGCCTTGGCCGTTTATCTTTGGTGCAAGAGCCCTCATTATCCTACCGAGATTTATTTTGTATTTCCTGTCCAATGGTGGCCTCATTCTTGCAGAGAAGGATACCTCTTTGCCGTTGTTTGTGTAGAATATGGCCAGATCTGCGCCTATTCTTATTGCATCGTCCGCAATCTTATTTGCGTGGATCTCGGTCCTGCCATAGAGCATGAGCAAACCGTTGTTTATGATTATCTTCGACTTGAACAAATCCTTTACAAAACCAGCCCTGGTTTTTGCAGAGGCTACATGCTGCATTTCAAGCAGCAGTGATTGGTAATCCATGCCACTCTTCTGCAGAAGCTCGCCTATCTGCACGAAAGTCCTTGGAAATGCATTTCTTAGCTCTGCTGAATCAGATATTATGCCGGTCGCCATAAGGTTTGCAAGGCTGCTGTCCAGATCCAGACCTGCGGATTTCACTAGGTCATAAACAATGCTTGCTGCAGAGTTGTACGATTCATCGTTAAATGCAAATACATTGTCCTTTTTAATCTTGGTTGGGGTGTGGTGGTCTATTATGAGTATTGTGCCTTTGAACCTTTCCAAGTTCGCGCTAAAGGATCCACAATCTTCAAAATTGTTAACATCAAGAAGTATTACAAGTTCTGCATTGTCATCGAATTTTTTGGTGATAAGCTTTTCGTCGAATTTCAGCTTTTCCAATATGCGCCTGGAATTTCCAGTTATGAAATCGGGTGTCGCTATTGTCGCCCTCTTGAAGAATTTCAAAAGTGCAAAGGCAGATGATATCGAATCAGTATCACCGATAGAGTGGAAGGTCAGTAGCACTTTACGGTTGCTGTTGTCTTCTATTATGCTCTTCAGCGACTTGAAATTTATTTCCTTCATTTAATCCTATTGCTTTAGGTCTTTCAGAGCGGTTGTTATCTCCGTTCTTAGGGACTGCTCCTTCTTTGAAGCTTCGTCAAACTGCTTTTCCACTATAGTAAGCCTCATCGCATTGGAATCTTGTTTCTCCTTGAGGTTTTTAACCGCAGTTTCCTTGTCAACATCAACCATTATGCCGCCTATTGCAAGAAATATTTTACCTTTTGCTTTTTCTGCCTCTTGAACCGCCTGTCTTATCTCCTCTTTCTGCTCCTTGAACTGCTCCTTTTGCACAGCAAGCGCCTGAAGCTGTTCCTGTAGCATTTGATACTCTCTTGTCATTTTTTCTAGTTCATCTTTTTCCATACAATCACTACTTCTATTTGTCCACTTCACCAAACACGACATCCAAGCTGCCAAGTGTGGGAAATATGTCTGCAAATTTTGCCTTCTCTGTTAATCTTTTTACTACGGCCAGGTTTATAAATGTGGGTGAACGAAGCGATATCCTGTAGGGTCTTTGCTTGTCGGGTATCATGTATATCATGCCTGCACCTCTGGGCAGTTCCCTTTCGATTATAACAGGATCCGGTTTCGCGCTAGGACCTATAAGTTTTATTGGCATGCCTTTCACATCTCCGGTTTCTGGCATGATCGCAAGTAGCTGCCTTATGATAGATATGCTTTGCATCATTTCCTCGTACCTTACCTTGTACCTGTCAAAATTGTCACCGTTCTTCCCCAAAGGTATCTTGAACTTTACTTTTTCGTACACGTAATAGGGATTTGATTTCCTGACGTCCTCCCCGACCCCCGAGGCTCTCAAGACAGGACCGGTTACCCCATAATCTATTGCATCTGCTTTGCTCAGATTTCCTATTCCTTTTGTCCTTTCCAAAAATACTGGATTGCTGTCCAGCACATCGGGATATCCTTTTATTTTCTCTTCCAAATAATCAGTTAGTTTGCTAGCCCTTTCTGAAAAATCAGAAGGAAGATCCTGGTACAGCCCTCCCAATCTGAGATTTACATAAAACATCCTTCCTCCAGATACATCCTCAAGTAATTTTAAGACCTTTGCCCTTTCTCTAAATGCCCAACAGAATATGGTAAGAAGCTGTCCTACGTCGTTGCAGAACGTTCCGAGCCACAAGAGGTGGCTTGCTATTCTTTGGAATTCCAAAAGTATGGCCCTTGCATATTGTGCCTTTTCCTTGACCTCTATCCCTGTCGCCTTTTCTACTGCCGAAACGTAAAGGTCATCCCAGCTGAGCGGCGCTATGTAATCCAGTTTTTCAGTATATGACGGATTTTGCATGTACATCCTAGTCTCCATCAGTTTTTCAACGCCTCTGTGAAGAAATCCTATGTGCGGTTCCACATTCTGGACGGTGTCCCCGTCAACGTCAACAACAAGCCTGAGCACACCGTGAGTGCTTGGATGTATCGGCCCTACATTTATTCTCATTATGGCCATTAGCTTAGCCTCTTGTAATTCGGGTTGCCCCATACAAAATTCTTCCTGAGCGGCGGGTCTATGCCATTCCACTTTTCAAGTAAGAGCCTTCGAGTTTTTCTTCCGGAGATCTTTATCCCGAACATCTCAAACAGTTCTCGCTCATACCAGTCTGCCGCTTTGTATATTTTCATTACCGAATCTATTTTTGGATCGTTTGGGGGCAGTCGCACCATTATTATCTCGTCTTTTTGGTTGGCCATGTCATATATCATGTACACTACTTCTAGATGGTCGACATAATCAACTGCGGTTATTTTCTTTAGATAATCATATCCATTTGTTTTCATTTCGCCTAATGTTTTCACTAATGCTTCGCTCTTGATTTCCAGCAGTTTTACCACCTATTTTATCCTGAAGTTTCATGAGGGCCGAAAAAAGGTTCTCCGGTTTTGGAGGACACCCAGCAACATATACATCAACAGGGAGTATCTGATCTATCCCCTGTATTATATTGTAGCTTTCCCACCAAGGTCCGCCAGAGGTTGCACATTCGCCATATGCCACTACATAGTTGGGTTTTGACATCTGTTCGTAAAGCCTCTTTACGCGTGGTGCTATCGCTTTTGTGACCCACCCCGCGACTATCATCACATCGCATTGTCTTGGAGTGCTCCTGAATAGCAGGTATCCCTTTCTTTCCGCATCTATTCTTGATGCCCCGAAGTCCATCAATTCTATCGCACAGCACGCAAGACCGAACTGCATTGGCCATACCGATTTCTCGTTGCTCCATTTTATTAGCGGTTTTGCAGTTGCCTTTGCAACGTCGCTCAGTCTCGCGAACATGGCATTGGTCGGTATTTTGTATTTCTTTGAGGATTCTGCAAGTATCTTGTCCATTTCCTGCTCTGCGTTAAGAAATTCTTCTTTAGTATATGGTGTTTTTTCGTCAATATTGTCCATCTAACCACGAGCCATTCTGTAACCTATGAATGATAAAAATGTGGCAACAACGCCGAGCATTAGTATTGCGATGTTTACCTCTAAATTTATGGTCTTTGTGACTGTAGACCATAGTATAAGCACGACTATAATTATCTCGAATGGTAGGAAAATCATGAAATGCGGAAGGTATTCGTTGTCAATGTCTTTACTGTTTCCTATGGTTTCTTCACCGCTTTCGTATGGTGCGTTTTTTACAGGGTTGCCGCTGCTTTTTCTGCCCAAAAGCTTTGCGGCAAGCAGGAAAGAGGCTGGTACAAAGGCCGCAAATGCTACAAAAATTAGCAATGCGATGTAATTGTATAGCATTTTTGCACCCTATTTATATAATATCTGATTTATAAAGCTTTTAGGTTGTTTATTGCTTGTTTCGGTGAAATTGGATGGTTTATTTTGTTTATTCTGAAGAGACTGCTTCATCAAACATTGCAGAATCGCTTAGAAGCATACTTGATCTGAAAGATGCTGATGAATTTCATGGTTTAAAGCATTTTTCAAATGACGGAATTGATATGATAGGGATTAGTGGCAGGCTTATTGGTGCTGATTTTCTTGACGGGATTGTAGAAGACACTATGATATTCTTAAGCAGGCATAGCAGCAGCAAGGGCATACCTGCCTTTACAGTGCATGCTGAAGGAAATTGGTCTGAGGATATTTCCCTGGGTGGGAGGCCCAAGGAGCTTAGCATTTCATCCCCATTGAATATGCTAAACGTGCTTGGCGCTATTAGTAGATCTAACACTACAGGCATACAGGTCACATACGAGGCAACCCACCATGGACCTTTTCTGAATAATCCATCATTCTTCGTTGAATTGGGAGGAAGTGATGATGTCATAAATAGCAAAGAGCAGGCAGGGCTTATCGCGAATGCAGTTGCAAAAGGCTTGGAAGAAGAATCTGAATTCGATAAGATAGCAGTTGGCATAGGCGGAATGCATTATCCAGGGAAATTCACAAGGCTTTCTCTTGAGGGCAAATATGCTTTCGCTCATATAATGCCAAAATATCATGTAAATTGCACAGACATGCTAAAAAAGGCATTTGAAAGGAGCGACAGGAAAGCAGAAATTGCAGTAATAGAATGGAAAAGCATAAAAGCGGTTGAGAGAGAAATGATAGTTAGAGAACTTGATGTTTTAGGTATAGATTATGCGAAAGTATAATCTTTTTAGTTACACGACTTTGGCCGTTGCAGTTGCATTCATGCTAATGAACATAGCCACAGCACAATACTGGTTCCAGACAGGAGTCAGGGGCGCCAACAATGCAGGATTCAATAATGGTGCAGGCGTTTCCATACAAACAGTATATCAGAATGCCACTAACGGTTCCATAGGTTTTTGGGTTGGTGAATCATTATCGAACGGTGCCTTTATACAAATGGGTTATGAGATAACCAATTCAACAGGATATTACTATTCGTCATGCTTAAATTCAACAACGGGAGTGTATCTTAAGGCAGGCGTACCGACATGGTTTTGGGAATATTTTACTGCAGACTCCAATAATAACAACGACTCGTTCTGCGGCGGAATAGGTCCTAATGGGTCTGCAGGCCTGAACGGCGCATTCAATACATACTCGTTTAAATCGACAGGAAACGTCTGGAATGCGTACTTCAATGACGAATTGGTTGGAAACATTGATCTGAAAACCAGTAACTCTGGGCCAAACCCGCCATCCGCCTTTGCAGAATACGCAGATACAAACACGAATACCTGGCCGATAAAGAACGTCACTTTCAAAAATCTCTTTTTTTACATAGGCAATAGTACCAGGCTTGTGCCAGTAGGATATTCAGCAGTAAGCTATGGAAAAGGTAGCCTTACGGCGCTCACAAATCCGTATGGAGTACAGGAAGTTGGGAATTATACCAATTATTTCGTGATAGGTTCTAAGGTGCCGCAGGTGCAGGGCTCGGTTACTTTATGGAGACTCGGATACAGTCTTGCAGTATATTCAGCATATGGGAATCTAACGGGCAGCGGAAACTATATGGCTTATTCGACAGTTCCACTAGCTGCGCCAGGGTCTGTAAATGTTAGCAACGGCGTCAGAGAGCTGTTTACCGGTTGGGTCGGTGGCGGCTATAATTCGTATACGGGCAATCAGACAACAAAATACATATCGCTCTATGGTAACGTTACAGAAACTGCCACATGGAAGAGGCAGTATTATCTTAATGCAACATCTGAATACGGCAAATTGATTGGAAATAGATGGTATGATGCAAATGGCACAGTAACAATATCAATAAATTCAAAGATAATAACCACAGGAGCAGGCTCCAGGGTCGTATTTGCGGGCTGGAGCAACAACGCCTCCTCAAATAGCACAACCATATATCTTGACGGGCCAAAGTCAGTACACGCTATCTGGAGAAGGCAGTACTACCTTAACGCAACATCAGTCTATGGCAGCACTAAAGGAAGCGGATGGTATGATGCAAACAGCACAGTAAATGTCTCGTTATCAACCACTGTCGTACCAGTAAACCAAACGCAGCAGTTGGCATTCAGACAGTGGAGCAATGGTAATTTGACAAGCAACATAAGAGTAGTTGTCAGGTCGCCGGTTTCAATAAGCGCGGTATTTGAAACCCAGTATTTGGTCAGGCTGGTACCTGAAAACTCCAATGGTGAAAATCTTAGCAACGTTGGTTATTACAACATAAGCAGCCGAAGGGTGAATTCGGATCGTGTCTTCGTTTTCCCTGACACGGTTTACAACATACAATACTTCTATTACAAAGGAGTGATAGTTGTAACAAATTACAGATTCAACGTAAAGGAACCCACAACATTAAACTTCAAGACGCCAGTATATGACATTGTGATAAATACCCAGAGCGTCTTCGGAACTCCGGTAAATGCGAGCCTAAATATAACATTTAAGAACAATACAAACATAAAAACATATTCAGGAGACAGCGGCAATACAACATTCCACAACGTGCCTTACGGCTATGTTACCGGTTATGCGCAGTATTTCGGGCTTAAGCAAAGTGTGAATCTTGCATATGGCGTGAATTCCTATCTTACTTTCATGACTGCCTCGTTGGTTGCGCTAATAGTTGGAGGTATTGCGATTATAGTGGCAGTTGCAAAAATAACCGCGTATTACGAAAGCAGGCGTACATTTAAGGCCAAGCGACGTTCCAGATAAGCGGCTTGTTGATATTATGAAGGATTTGTATAGGCGCTTTCTTGAGAGCCATCAGTCATTTACGGAAATACAGAAAATTGCGATGCCAGTCATAGAAAGCGGGGAGAATTGTCTTGTTGTTGCACCTACTGGTGCGGGCAAAACTGAGGCTGCCGTTTTGCCTCTGCTTAATTCGATCCTGAACAAGGACAAATCACCTATTCAGATACTCTACATAACGCCATTAAGGGCACTTAACAGGGACATGCTAAGAAGACTGGAAGACCTGTGCAACTATGCAAAAATAACGATCGGTGTAAGGCACGGTGACACAACACAGAAGGAAAAGAACAGGCAGGTGAAGATGGCACCGCTTTTCCTTATAACTACGCCTGAAACTCTGCAAAGCATATTGCCGACAAAATACATAGGGGCGTATTTGAAGAACCTGAAGGCAGTCGTGATAGATGAGCTGCATGAACTTTACTACAACAAAAGAGGCGCACAGCTTTCTGTTGCGTTGGAGAGGCTTGAGGAACTGGCGCCCGGCATCCAGAGAATAGGGATAAGTGCTACTGTTGGCGATCCTGATACTGTAAAAAGGTATTTGTGCGGTGAAAGAAGTTGCAAAATAGTAAAAGTCGGATCGCCAAAGGAGATACACCTGAGCCTGGAAGCCCCGGCAAGGCCAAAGAGTGATTTGAGAAACATTGAGGAGAAGTTCGATCTGGACGGACCTTCGCTTGCGAGACTTGAATGCGTTTCAAACCTTGTGTCTAGTTCTGTATCCGCCATAATATTTGCGAATACAAGGCAGGTGGTTGAAAGCCTTGGAAGCAGGCTGCTTTATCTCAACAGCATTCAGCCCTTTGGAGGGATAGGCGTGCATCACAGCTCCCTTGACAAGACGGAAAGGATAAACATAGAAAACAAGTTCAAGGAGGGCAAGATAAAAAGCATAATTGCGACCAGTTCGCTCGAGCTTGGAATAGACATAGGAAGCGTTGATCTTGTCATACAGTACGGATCGCCAAGGCAGGCACTAAGGCTGGCGCAAAGAGTCGGAAGAAGCGGCCATACGCACAGGGGCGTGGCAAAAGGAGCAGTAATAGCCACAAATCCGGTAGAGGTTCTGGAGGCATTCGCGATATTCGGGCTTGTAAGGTCAGGTTCGTTTGAAACTTTCAGGCCGCAGTTCGGCGCCCTTGACGTACTTACGAACCAGATATGCGGAATTTCACTCGACAAAACAAAGATCGAATTCAATGAGCTTCACAAGATGCTGAAACGCTCTTTCATATACAAGGATGTAAGTGCCGACACACTTTCAAGGCTTGTGGAGTTCATGTCGAAGTTGAGACTTGTGGGATTCGATGGAAAATTCATAACAAGCGGAAGCAGGACAAGGATGTATTATTACGGCCATCTTAGCGTAATACCGGATTCGAAGAGGTTCCTGGTAAAGAACGTAATTGAAAATAGGATAATATCCAGTTTGGATGAGAGGTTCGTTGCGAACAACGTTGACAAGGACAGCGTATTCATCACAAAGGGCCTTCCCTGGAGGACATTGAGCATAGACAAGAATATCATAAGCGTTGAACCGAGCACTGATTTGGAGGCTGCCGTGCCCGACTGGACAGGAGAGGACATACCTGTAAGCCACAAGACCGCAAGCGGCGTATTCAATCTGCTCAATCATATGTCAGAGGAAGGTGGACTCGGTTCATTGACAAAAGAGTCATTAAAATCAATCAAGGAAATCAGGGAAAAACAGCGATCGTATTTCATTCCTTCCGAGTCCCTGGTATCAATAGAAAGGCTGGAGGACTACTGCATAATATATACAGGGCTCGGCACCCAGGCAAACGAGGCGCTTTCCAGACTGCTGGCGCGTCTGGTCAATCTAAGGACAGGAAAGGGGGTAAGCGTGAAGTCCTCCCCTTATATGATAATGCTGGAAATGGACAGAAGCGTCGACATAAAGGCGATACTGGAAAGCGTAAGGGCAGAAAACGTTGAGGATGTGTTGAAGGAGGCCCTGTCAGAGACCGAGCTCTTTAGATACAGGTTCATAACCACTGCAAAGCTTTTCGGCGTCATAGAAAAAGATGCAGCAGTATCAAGGTCTTTTGCAAAGAGGATCATACGAGTCATGAAAGAGACCCCGATATTTGAGGAAACATGCAGGGAACTCATGGAGAATTACTTTGACATTGAAACCCTGAGGGTTTTCTTCGACAAATTGCATAAAAACGAAATTAAGATACGAATTTTTGATACAGATTCCGCATCGACACTTACAAAAGCCATACTTAATTCTGCTTATTACACCAGGGAGCTGATAACTCCGCTTACCCCAAACAGCGAATTGGTTGAATCATTTTCCAGATTCATACTGTCAAAGGAGGCAAAGCTCCTTTGCACTTACTGCGGATTCATTTTCTCCAGGAAGCTGAGCGAGATTAAAGGCATTGAAAAGATCAACTGCCCGAACTGCAAGAGCCCGATGATAACTTTCTATGATGACGAGTATGTGAAGATAATACGGAAGAGGATTGCATCGAAACGATTGAAATCAGGAGAAAAGGCACTGCTCAAGGAGATGCTCAACTACTCAGGCTTAATAGAGGCTTACGGCTCAAAGGCGATAATAGCGCTTTCGGTCTATGGTGTGGGGCCAAGGAGCGCGGCCAGGACCCTCATGATGCTAAGGCATGATGAGAGGGATTTCTTCATGGACCTCATAGAGGCTCAAAGGAATTTTATTAGAACTAAGAAATACTGGTCGGTATAGTTATTCGATGCTCTTTATCTCGATACCGTGTTCTTTCGGTACGACCTTGTGCTTCGCATATTCAAAATGCATTGCTAGTTCTCTTCCGTTGTAGAATTCATGCAGGAATATTGCGACTGCAGCTGCGCTGCAATGCGGCTGGGATGATACGCTTATGTTGAAGTCTGCCATTTCGTGAAGGTTGCTTTTCTCGTCGCTTGGGGTGACTATTAGAACCAGGTTCTTGTACGTCTTTAGTACATAGCTTTTGTTCTGCAGTGGCTCTCCGAATCTTGTAAGGTAGACTTTTGTGTACTTTGATGTTGACTTAAGAGCTTCGGCCTGACTTTTGGCAAACTGGACAGTGAATCGCCCTCCCCACTTTTTGTTGATTGCGTTTATGTACTTGGACAGCCTGCCGTCCTTTTTGCCTACAAATGTTATTTCTGATGCGCCTAATGCCCTTGCGGTGAGGCAGAGGTCAAGACTAGCCGGATATCCACTTCGACCTATGGCTAGCACGCTTATCGTAAAATCCCCCTTTATCCCAATATCATATAGGTGTAACTGTATTAAAATTAATTTGCATTAAATTTCTGCAGTCAGGTTCATGTTTTGCTTTGTTATTGTCTGTGCATCAACTATAACCGCACCAGGATCAAGCCTCATCAGCCTTACGCCGCTGGCTGCCCTTCCGGTTACCCTTATTTCATCGACCGGGAATGTTATTGATATTCCTTTTGAATTTATGAGTATTACGTTGTCGTTGTTTTCCACTTTCAGAACACGTACTACGTGGCCGGTCTTATCCTTTGTCTTGAGATTTATGACCCCTTTGCCTCCTCTCTTCTGCAGCCTGTATTTGTTAAGCTCCGTGACCTTTCCATAGCCCTTTTCGGTTATTGATGCAATGAGGTTCTGCGCCTTTGCGGCAAGCACGTTGATTACGCTGTCGTTTGGATTCAGCCTTATTCCACGGATTCCCTGTGCGGCTCGCCCCATTGGCCTTATGTCGCTGTCCCTGAATCTTAGCGACTTGCCCGCCTTGGTGGCAATGAGAAGCTCGCTTTTGCCGTCAGATAGGCACACGTCGGCAAGCTCATCACCCGGCAGTATTGGCATCGCCTTTATGCCGTTTGAGCGGGGCTTTGAGAACTTCTCCGCCCTTATTTTCTTTATCCTTCCCTTTGCCGTTATGAATGTGAGATAAGAGTCAGCAAACGCCTTTGTGTTGATTATGTTCTGGATCTTCTCGTTTTCGCTGAGCTTTATCATGTTCACCGCTGCCTTTCCAACACCGTACCTGCTCTCTTCCGGAACCATGTAAGCCTTGAGCCAGTAAGCTGTGCCCTTGTTTGAGATTATTAGCAGGTAATCCTTGAGCCTGCATGACACCATTTCCCTTACAAAGTCACCCTCCTTCAACTGTATGGTTATTACCCCCTTTCCGCCTCTGTCCTGCGATCTGTACACCTTTGTGGCTATCCTTTTCATGTAGTTGTTGTTTGTCAGTATTACTGTGGTTTCATCGTCAGATATCAGGTCCTCCCTGTCGAATTCCTTTTCTGGGACGTTCTTGTCTATTGCTGTGCGTCTTTCTCTGCCGTATTTTGATTTTATGTATTTTGTCTCGTCCTCTATGATCTTGTAAACATTATTCTCGTTTGCCAGGATCTCGCCAAGATTGGATATGCTTGTGTTGAGCTCCTTTTTCTCCGAATCGAGTGATTCTGTTTCCAGGTTGGTGAGCTTGCTTAGCCTCATGTCAAGTATAGCATTTGCCTGCTTGTCCGTTATTGAATAGTTGTTCATGAGCGTTGACCTGGCTGCCTTCAGGTCCGTGCTCTTTCGTATTACATTGATTACTTTGTCTATGTCATTCACTGCTATCAGCAATCCTTCCACGATATGCAGCCTGTCTGATGCTATATTGAGGTCGTACTGCGTTCTCTTTTTTATGACATCGATTCTGTGGTCTATGAATACCTTGATGAACTGTTTGAGATTGAGGGTCACCAGGTTATTTCCTATTACTGCGATGTTCATTACTGGAAGGGATATCTCAAGTTGTGTGTGCTTATAGAGAAGGTTCAAAACCAGATCAAGATCCGCATCCTGTCTTAGTTCTATGACAACGCGTATGCCTTCCTTGCCGCTTTCGTCGCGCATGTCAGATATTCCAGTTATCTTCTTTGCCTTTACCAAGCTGGCTATTGTTTCTACCATCGTGGCCTTGTTTACCGTATATGGTATTTCTTTGATTATTATTGCAGTTTTATTCTTGATCTTTTCGGTGACATGTTTGCCCCTTATTGTTATTGAGCCACGACCGGACAGGTATGATGATACAAGTGCGTTATCATAAAAGACCGTTCCGCCTGTTGGAAGGTCAGGACCCTGAACGAACTGCAAAAGCTCCTCGGATGTTATGTCGTGGTTCTTTATGTAGGCAGTTATTGCATCGCAAAGTTCTGAAAGGTTATGCGGCATTATGTTTGTTGCTACACCTACCGCTATTCCGTATGCGCCATTAAGCAGCAGGTTAGGAAGTTTTGCTGGAAGCAAAATCGGCTCCACTTCTTCATTTGAAAAGTTCGGAACAAATGTTACAGACTCTTTCTCCAGGTCTGCAAGCATTTCTCCGGCTATTTTGCTCAGCCTTACCTCAGTATACCTTTGATGTGCTGGCGGATCTCCGTCTATCGAGCCCATATTTCCCTGTCCTTCCACGAACATGTAGTTCATTGAAAAGTCCTGGGCCATTCTTACTAGGGTTTCATATGCTGCGATGTCTCCGTGCGGATGATATTTGCCTATGACCTCACCCACTATTGTCGCGCTTTTCTTTGTCGGCTTGTCGTGGGTGTTGCCTATTTTGTACATCGCGTACAGAATCCTTCTCTGCGCGGGTTTTAGACCGTCCCTTGCATCTGGCAGAGCCCTACCGACTATTACGCTCATCGCATAGTCTATATAGCTAGATTGCATCTCTTTCTCAATATTTGTATCCACAACGCCTGCCATAAGATCAGCTATATATCCAGGAACGATACCTCGTTTGAATGCTCTTCCAGGAAGTGCCTTCTCTGCTCCACATCAATGCCCATGAGTGTTGAGAATATTGCATCTGCAATTCTTGCATCTTTTATTGATATTCTTTTTAGTACCCTGTTTTCGGGATTCATTGTTGTTTCCCAAAGCTGGTCCGGATTCATCTCGCCCAGACCTTTGT
>JBGOTD010000004.1:0-15162 GCA_041476285.1 Candidatus Micrarchaeaceae archaeon | reverse complement strand
GTAAAAGAAGCAAATAGTTAATATTTTATGTGGTCAAATGGGCAGGAACAGTTTGAAGATAAATGCATTTGGATCCGAAGGCGTACCCAGGCATCCTGATGATGTATTGAATAAATTCGATAGGGCGATTCATTCAGGACATTACAAAACTGCCTTAAATATAGCAATACAAATGAGACATCCGGAACTGAAAGAATTGGCTAAAAGTCGCTTATCGACATTAAGAAGAAAAGGCTAGTATAAATAAATTCAAATCTTTTAAGTATAAAGCTGATTAATATTTTACTAGTTAATTGCTTATTATCAATTCTGAGAGTTTTGCTTAAAATACGAGTATGTTTGGGCAAGTCCCTCTCTTAGGCTTGTTTTTGGCGACCACCCCAACTCGGTTTTTGCTAAAGTGGTATCTAAAACTATCTCCCGAACCTCTCCTTTAATCGCACCTACTTTTTTTGAATCTTTCTTAAAATTACTAATTCTCTTAAGCCCCTCAAAAATCTTGTTTACACTAACCTCCTCTCCATTAGCAAGATTGAATATCCTGCTCCTATGTTTTTTATTTATGGAGCCCGCAATAAATCCAGCGAGGTCTTTTACATAAACAAAATCCCTTGTCTGCTCTCCGTCACCAAAAATAATTGGCTTTTTTCTCTCCAGAATCGCTTTAGAAAAAACAGCTATAACCCGTCCGAATCTAGGATCATCTCTCGGACCGTAAACATTGCCAAAGCAGAAGATTAGATAATCAATTCCGTATAAACGGGAGTAAACTTCAATGTAATGTTCTGCAGTGTGTTTTGAAATACCATAAGGTGCCAAAGGACTTATCGGGTGCTTTTCGTCTACCGGAAGATACCCGGGCTCTCCATATCTAGCTCCTCCTGTAGATGTGTAAATAATCCTTTTCACGCCGCTCTTTCTACAGCCTTCAAGTACACGAATTGTGCCTATAATGTTTGTTTCAGCATCAAATACTGGCTCTTCAATAGAACGCCGTAGCATGACCTGCGCTGCCGCATGAATTACAACATCAGGTCTCTCCTTTTTAAAAATATCTGTGATCTCTTTGGTTATGTCACGTTTATAAAATACAGCTCCCGGATTGATAAATTCCCTCTTCCCCGAAGAAAGATTGTCTACTACAACTACCTCATAGTTTTTATCAATGAGGCTATCAACTATGTGGCTACCCACAAAACCAGCTCCTCCTGTAACGAGAACCTTCATCCAATCACATATATTTACTACATATAATCTTAAAGCAACCAGCAAAAATAAATGGGGCTGCCGAGATTTGAACTCGGATAACCAGAACCCGAATCTGGTAGTCTGCCAGGTTAGCGTACAGCCCCAAAGTAGAAGTTATGGTGCAACAATCAATTACTGATAAACACTCTGTTTGTTATTCCGAATCTCCCTCTCCTAATGACCCCTTTGTTTTCCAGACTTTTAAGTATTCTATGAACCTTCACTTTAGAATATCCCGTTTTTATAACTAAATCCGATTGGAGTGCTCCTTCCGAATCTTTCTTTATAAGATCCATCACTCTCTTTTCGTCATCATTCAAGAATACATTGAGCATCTGTTCCTTTTGCTGAGTTATTTTCCTCCTTGTGTTTGAAACTGCATTTTTATGCAGTGTTGCATTGTCTATATGCAGCAACTTCAGGCCCGCAATTATAAGAACGACGCCACCGACTAGCGGCACAACCAATGAAAACACAATCCTCTCAACATCTGTCCTAATCGAGGTAACCGCACGAAAAAGTATCGTTCTTCCGGAATAGACAAAGATGTTTGCGGCACCAATTATCGCGGCGACTACCAGAAGGATTCCTAAAGAGACTGCAAGAATCGCAAAATTTTGCATACTTTTATATTTGACTTTCTGCTCCATGATAATCTAATTCTTATAATGGTTTATAAATTCCTTTTTATATATACTAATGATGGGATGAATAACAACATAATACTTAAGCAAAAACAAACAAAAATACTTATTGCGCTCAGGGACACATCACAGAACTGGTACATTTCCACTCTTGCCAAGGCATCAAGCACAACTTATGTGCACGCATGCAACTTCCTTGCCACTTGCGAGATGATGGGCATCACCGCAAGCGAAAAGCACGGCAAGCTCAAGATAATAAAGCTTACAGAGCGGGGCATGAAGCTTGCAGATCTTATAATGAACATAAATTCCTTGATTACCGTCCAGCAGGAGCAGCAAAAGCCGCCTGAGCAGCAGAAATGATCAAACTATTTCTATCATTACCCTTTTCTTGATCGCATTGAGCACGTGCGCATAATCCCTGTAGTGTGCTATTGTTGTAAGCGTAAGCGTGTATTCTCCTGCATCAGACCCTACACCGCTGTAAAGATTGAGCCTTAGCTCCTTCTCCTCATTCGGCTGCATGTCTCCCACTCTCAATTCCCTCTGCTTTGATACCATCATCTCATCGAATCCTATTTTTCCCGGCGATTCCACAACAACCGAAGTTAGCAATGTATCTTTTGTAAGATTCCTTACTTTTATTGAAAGAGTTGCTGAACTGCTCTTCTTCGCGTACAACCTGTATGGCGTAAGTTCTGTTGACACGCTATAGGGCGGCCCCTTTGTTATGTCAGCAGCAGAATCTTTTTTTCCAAATATATTAAAAAGTCCCATTGTTCTCGCCCGTATCAATTATTTTTATCGCTTGATATCTTTATATACTTTGTTGTTGATTACTAATCAGGTCATGCAATCTTTGGGACCATTACATGCCTATAAAGTATAACTTAACCAAATATGATATGCTCGCTGAAAGGATTCACGAACTTTCACAGAAAAGGGATTCATCATTTAGCAAAGACGAAGAAACGTTGAGAGCCGAGGCGATATTGATCGCGTCGTTTTCATCATCTCATTCCTGGCAGACATACAAAACTATCATGGATGGAAATCCAAATGCGTTTAATTCTTCTGAAGTAAAGAACGAATGCACAATGGCAAAGTCGGAAAAATGGAAGCATGTAAGAAACATGGACATACAGGAGGTTTCCTGTACTAATATAAGGGACAGCCTTTTCTATGTGTGGCTTTCTGCTAATTCAGACAAGCTGAACAAGGAGACATACAGGCGTGCATGGCTCAAGCTAAAGCAGGAATTTGACGAGGAATGTGATGGCATAAGCATGCAGAAAGGAAATATCGTTTAATCCCAAAGAAACTAATTATTTATCACATTATCTTTTTGCCCTAGTTATGACTTCACAACCATCGTTCGTTACTACTAATTGTGCCTCTGCCTGCGCAACTTCCTTTCCGCTTACCTCAACCAGTGTGGGGTGCGGCTCTATTGCTCCAGATCTTGCCAATTCAGAAATCGCGGCATAAAGCTTGAATTTTGATTTGATAATATTCGAGAACCACCTGATTGCGAACGGCTCCTTGCTGTTGTTTTCAGATATGTGCTGCAGCAAAGTCCTTGATTCCGGCAATCTTACCGGCATATCTCCAACATAACTGTATATCTCACATATGTCGCTGTCCACAACCATTCCCTTTCCTGTAGTTACGAACGGCTCTATTGCAATGACCATGCCCTCCTCAAGCACTGTGAAATCGCCATTGTCGTAATTAGGTATGAAGAACTCTGCATGAAGATCATGAAATCCTACTCCGTGGCCGCCTAGATTTCTTATCGGCTTGAAGCCAGCCGCCTCAACAGTTTCTGATATAACTTTACCGATATCGCACACGCTTACGCCGTGCTTTACTGTGCTTATTGCATTATCCAGTGCCTTCTCGGCAGCCTCTACCATTTTGCTGTGCCTTCCTGAAAGATCTACCGTAATTGCACCATCTCCCAGCAATCCGTTTCTTTCAGCACCGAAATCTATTTTTACGAGGTCGTTTTCCGAGAAAGTATGCTCGTCATCCACCGAGGGGGTGTAGTGCGCGGCCTGATCATTTATTGATATGTTGATAGGGAATGCAAGACCAAACCCTTTATCTTTTAAGAAATTCTCCGAAGCCTCGGCAACATCTAGAAGTTTTACGCCAGGTTTTATCATGTTAGCCGCATAAATCATGGCCTCCGATGAGGCTTTACCTACCTCTTTTAGAATTTCTAAATTTTCAGCACTTAGCTTGTCCACATATTCACCTATAGCTTCTTCTGTGTTCCTAAGCCTTTAAGCTCTTCCTCATTGAAGTTGAGCTCTTTTAGTATTCTCATCGTTGCAGGAAGGACCTGGTTGTTTATGTAGTAATCTGCATCATAGTCCTTTGCAAACTCCTCAAGCTCTGCCCTGTCGGAAATGCTGCCCCCGTGCTTTGTTATGACAAAGCTTATGACAGCGCCCTCAAGATCCTCCCTTGTCTTCTGCCCCAGTCTTACTGCCTTTCTGGCAGCGCCAAGCTCCGGAGACTTAAGGTCGTATCCGTCAATGCTTTTCCTCAATTGGGTGTTTATCGCCAGCTCACTAAATGGCACCTTTCCGCCTCTAAGCTCCTTCACTGCATTCTTTACTATATCAACGGCCTTTTGTGCATCTCCCTCTTTGAGTATTGTCTCCAAAACCGCCCTTTGAGTATCACGGGCTATTTTGGACCAGTCCCTCCTTACAAGCTCAAATCCCCTGATCTTTATTGTTCCCGATTCTGATATGAGCGCGTACTTCTTCTTTGCGCCTGCCGTGCTTTTTTCTATTTTCTTTCCTACGAAAACACCGCGTCTGTAGAAGTCATCAAGCTCCAATTCCATGGATTCCGGCAATTTTGAATTGAAATCCTTCAGGAAACTGAAAACATCATCCTTTGTCTTGCCCTCCATCAATGCAACAATTGAATCCGTATCTCCATATATGGGCTTAAGCCCGAATTTTTCAGATATGTCTATGCTGTCCTTTATGTATTGTCGTCCGTATGCGGTTACGCTTGCGGCACAGGGCCTTGAATACCATCTCGATCGTGCATATCCCAGATATCCGTAAACAGAATTTGATACAATCTTTAGCGCTGATGACCTTGAACGCAGGAATATGTTCTTTGGGTCCTTTTTGAAGGCCTTTTTGACCTCTGCCCTCTGCTCTATCATCTGTTTCAGTATAAGCGGTACTATGCTCTTCCTGTTTTTGTCAAATCTTGTGCCTTCCGGCGATTCATAATACTCCTTGCAGTCCTTGCATACGGATGACGGGTCTATGTTGTGCGATATTATGATCGAAGGATACAGGCCCCTAAAATCGAACATAACAAGATTGCTGTATATGCCTGGTTCGGGAGTCTTTACATACGCACCTTCGATCGGATTTGAGATCCTGATCTTCATCTCCTGGTCTGAAGGCTTGTTGGGTATTATCTCGTTGAACTTTACGGAATTGTGCATCAGCATGAATTCTACAAGCTGCCCTGTAGTTGATACACAAACATCGCTCAGCACATTATAGGTTAATTTGGAGAGCTCAATCATTATCGATATAAATGTTTCATATACCTTATACAGTGCATCTGCATCTGCAAGGTTGTAAGTAGCAAGCGTTATCAATTCCTCCTTGTTTCCATCCCAAAGTCTGAATATATCCATTTTTTCTACAGCAAATTTCTTATCATTGGTTATTGCTTCATATACATTCTTCAATGTCTTGCTGTTCAGCTTAAGGACATTTCCTGCTGCCCCCTCTGCTGCACCGACAACAGCAATGAACTTTATTACAGTATACATGTCTACATGAACCCTTCCTGCAATCTTCACCTTGTCGACCAGTCCATGGCTCTCTATTTTGGTATCGCCTTCGAATCTGCTTAGATTGAATTTGATCTTAAGCGCATCTGCCCTGTCCAGAAGGTACTTTATGTCAAAATTGGCGGAGTTGTAACCTACAAGAACATCAACATCAAGCTCCTTTACTTTCTTTATAAATGCGTTGATCATCTCCTTCTCGTTTTTCACTACCTCGACAAACGGCAGGTCTATTTGCTTGAATGTTATGACTCCCTGCTTCATGTTCCTGTCCTTGTTGTAAAGGTAGCTTATCATTATTACTGGATCCTTTTCCGCCCTGGGAATTCCTAGCGGATTGTAGACCTCTATGTCAAAGCACATTATATTTAGATCAACAAAATCGTCCAGTCTCTTTTCAACAGATTCAAGAGAAAGCTTCCCATCATTCTCGGTGACATTCATCTGGTAGTATACCAGCGGCACAACCTCTTTATCTACCGAGTATCTCTTTGCAAATGGTATGTCGTACTCGTAGCACGTGCCGTATTGCGACATTGCCGAACTTAGTTTTGGCACATACGAAGTGCCGCTTACAAACACCTTATATGCGTCAACCTTCCTGCCGAGCACTGATTTTTGAACCATTTCCACGTGCTCTGCCTTTATGTTCTTGCCGTTATCAGAGCTGGACACTGCCTCCACGAATTCCTTCTCCAGGTTCGTTGAAGGCACAAGATAGAAATAGGGCTTGAAGCTGTGGTCGAACACCTCGTAGCTCTTTCCGTCTTTTCCCTTCACTATAATCCTTATTACAGACTCCTCCCCTCTGTTAAGATAGTCTATATCGAGCACTGCGCCCTCAATCTGGGTTTTAGCTCCCACACACTCCACCAATTACTGTCAAAAGCAGCACATAATCAAATAGGGCTTGCGATCGAACAGGATCGAGCACAATCAGTATTTACTTCTGCTCCTGTATCTTAGTTGTACTTATTACCAAAGGAGGTATCAATCCTAGAGAATATGCAACAAGCGTTCCAGTTGCACTGCACCTAAAGTTAAGCCCGTTTATGATCTCCTCTGCAAGCTGTACTGGCAGGACATGGTCCTGATTCCATTTTTTGAGCGTATTTGCGACCTCATCTTTTGAATCGGTTACCTCAACAATGCCAGTAAGTCTAATATGTCCGATATTCTTTGAATCCTTGGCCTCGCTGTCATGGTAGTCTGCCTGGAAAGAATAGTCCACATTTAACTTCGTACCCTCTGCGGATACCTTCTCGATGTTTATATTCAGCCTAGGGAACCTTTGCTTTGAAAGAACTTCTGAAGAGGTTATTTTACCTTCTACGTTCAGTATAGAGAATCCCGTTATCATGTAATCACTTTAAAGCATTTATAGAGAGAAAGTATTTAATTGCTATGTAGAGGCTCGGATATGGGAAGTCATCCCCATAAGTCCAACGATAACCTAAACACTAGTTATTTATTAATAGACATTTAAGTTTTATTGACAGGTGTAATCTTGGTGTATAAATCGCTTCCATTGCTTCTTTTTGCAATCAGCCTAATGCTAGTCGCGCCTTTCGCAAAAGCATCCTATGCTGTAAAAGACATCAACATGACCATCACATTAAATACCAACACGAGCGCACAGGTTACAGAAGTGTTCAGGGTTTCAATAAGCAACGAATCTGTCAGCCAGTATTCAACAAATAGGGCGGCCCTCAATCTTACACTAAGCGAATGGCAGAAGCTTATAGGCCCGATCCTCGTTGAGCACATAATAAATCCGAATTCAAGCGTGTATAATTTTAAATTCCTTCCAGGTCCTGTCACGAATCAGTACGGGCAGCACACCGCAAACATAATCCTGGAATACAATGTCAAAAATGTGACATTTGTAAAGCAGATAGCACCTAGGGAGTTTCAATACAGGTTCAACCAGAAAGTATTCAATTTTGCGCACGGGGTCAGTGGCGTCGTATTAAACCCGAACACGACGCTTACCATGGTAATGCCACCTGGCAGTACGATAGTCTCTGTATACCCTATACCTGATCTGCCGCCCTATGCATTTACCTACCAGTATGTCAACATAACAAAAATTTCGTGGCTATATGCCGAACCGCTTTCAGCATTCGCACTGGTATTTAACATAAAGCAGGGCATATCTGCAGAAGTGGAAGGATTTTTCCTGACTCTTTACAACGAACTCGGCATATACACATATGTAATAATATCACTCGCAATAATACTGTCCATACTGTACATATATCGCAAGGCAATACGATGAGGGTGGGCTTTTGCACGAATATGAAATCAACATACTGAATCTGCTCAAGAAACAGAAGACTACAGATTTCAACTACCTGCAAAGCAATCTAAACATCAGCAAGGATTCTATTTTATGGGCCATAGAAAACCTCAGCAAGGCCGGCATGATAAAGATAGAAAGGGAAAGCAGTAAGGCAATCAAGCTGACTGACGAGGGCAATGACTATACAAAACAATTCCCTGAAGAGAAGTTAGTAACAAATCTGAGCAAGAGCGGCGGATCTGCAACAGCAAGCAGTATAAAGAACGAGATAGGGCTGATATGGGCCAAAAAGAACGGATGGATAACAATAGAAAAAGGACATGTTAAGCTAACCGAGAAAGGAAACGGGATAGTCCAGGGAAAAGAGACATATTCCTACAGAAACATACTAAGCAAACTCGGAAACCCTGACCAAAAACAGCAAGAAAAACTTATAAATGAAAATAAAAACCTTATCAACGACCTAAAAAACAGGAACCTGCTTGAGATTATAGAAAGGGACAACATCAAAAGCATAGGCATAACTGAAAAGGGCGAAAATTCAAAATTGCCGATAGAAGAGGGAATAGGCGCGCTCACCAGGGACATAATAGTGAGCGGGAAATGGAAAAGCGACAGACTAAGAGGTTACGACATTAACTCCGATGCGGAAGAAATCTATCCAGCCAGATTGCACCCGATGCACGAATTCATAGAAATCATAAGGAAGACATGGTTCAATATGGGCTTTACCGAAGTGTCTGGCCCTATAATTGAGTCCGCATTCTGGAACTTCGATGCTCTTTTCGAGCCGCAGGACCATCCAACAAGGGACATGCAGGACACATTCTTCCTTAAGAATCCTTCCAAGATAAGCGTTGAGGACATAGCATTGATGGACAGAGTAAAGAAGATGCACATAAAGAACTGGAAGGACAGCTGGAAGGAGGAAATCGCACAGCAGGCGCTTTTAAGGACGCACACTACAAGTGTGTCTGCCCACTACATAAGCAAATTTGCGCAGAACATGGAGGCAAGCTATCCGATAAAGCTGTTCTCGGTAGGCAAGGTCTTCAGAAACGAAAGCATCGATTATACGCACCTTGCCGAGCTCCACCAGATCGACGGGATAATAATAGGTAACAATCTCACACTCTCGAATCTGATATTTACGCTCAAGCAGTTCTATTCACAGATTGGAATGGACAAGATAATCATCAAGCCCTCATATTTCCCGTTCGTAGAGCCTGGCCTTGAAATAAACTACTATGACGAGAAGAAAGATGCCGTTATAGAGTTGTGTGGCGGGGGCATCATAAGAAAGGAGATAACAAAGGCGATGGGTACGAGCAAGACTGTTCTGGCTTGGGGCGGAGGGCTTGAAAGGCTCATGTTCAAGACACTGGGCATAAACTCGCTTACGGAACTGTACAAGAATGACATGGGCTGGCTCAGAAAGAGGGGGAAACTAAAATTGTAGTGTTCATATGGCTATAGTCACATTTGGGTTGGACGAACTCGCAAGATTCGGAATTGCAAAGAAGGAGCTAAGCGACACTGTAGAAAAACTGGGAATGACACTTGAGGACATTGACGAAAGTACTGCAACTATAGACATTACTCCTAACAGGCCCGACATGCTCGACATAGTCGGTTTCGCAAGGGCCTCATTGTTCCTGACGGGCAAAAAGGTGCCGAAAGAGAAATTCTATTCGATAAATCATGAACCGATTATGAAGATAACCGTAACAAAAGCGGTAAAAAAAGTAAGGCCGTTCATAGCTGCCGTTGTCATAAAAAATGTTGATCTTAAAGGCCAGAAATTGAAGGACCTGATAAACTTCACTGAGAAATTCTGCGAAACCTACGGCAGGAAAAGAAAGAAGATTGCAATAGGACTGCACAATCTTGATGTAGTGGAAGGGCCTCTCACTTATGATGCGTCCAAAGACCAGAAATTCATACCGCTCGGTTCAAAAACTGCACAAGGATTCGGTGAAATAATGAAAGGGCATGAAAAAGGCATTGAATATTCAGGAACCATCGGTAAGAGCAGGGTCTATCCGTTCCTAAAGGACACGAAAAACGTGCTTACCCTTATACCGATAATTAACTCGGAGCTTACAAGAGTGACTGAAAATACCAAAAACCTGCTTATTGACATAACAGGCACATCCAGGAATTCGGTCGAGAATGCACTGGAACTTATATCATGCTCCTTCATCGATTCAAATGCGGATATCTATCCCTGCGAAATCGTATATGCGAATAAAACAGTGGTTACGCCACGACTTGATTACAGGACAATAAAACTCAAAAGAATAAAAATAGAAAAGACACTTGGAGTATACGTCGAGGAAAACAAAATAATAGGACTTGCAAACAAGTTGGGGCATGTAGCTGCAAAATATGGTGATTACATACTCTTGTATGTTCCTCCTTACAGGCTTGACCTGCTCAACGAGCAGGATGCGATAGAGGACATAGCAATAGCATACGGTTATGACAAAATAGAACCGATGCCTGTTATCGGTTTCTCAAACGGCCTTGCTGAGGAATCAAAGGAGGAAGCAAACAGGATATCCGGACTTATGCTTGGGATGGGCTTCACCGAAGCGATGAATCCCTATCTAACGAACGAGCGGCTCAACTATGAAAGCCTAAGCCACAAAAGCGACGACGACTCTTCGATAAAGGTCGCATATGCAAAGACCGAGAACATAACAATGCTCAGGACCAGCCTATTGCCATGGCTCATGCAGAACCTCGGCAATTCATCCCATGAGAAGATGCCACAAAGGCTTTTCGAGATAGGGAGCATCTTCTATATCGACAAGGGCAAAGTGGTGGAAAACACCAACATAGGAGTGGTCAGCGAGCATTCAAAGACTAATTATTCCGAGATAAAGTCTGTAGTTGTAGAATTCTTAAAATTTGCAGGATGCAAGGACTATTCAATAAAGGAACTCAAGGACGGCGCTTTCATAGACGGAAGAGCCGCAAAACTATTTGTAGGGGGCAAGGAAGCAGGTTATTTTGGCGAGATAAATCCGAAGGTGCTGGAAGGCTTCAGACTTGAGGAGCCTGTTGTAGCCGCAGAAATAAGTCTGGATAAGTGCATAAGCAGCGATTGAAATCAGCATCACTTGAGGAACTTTTCACATTCCTTAAGGTTTTTTGCTATGTTTTGGATTCCAGCATGCTCGAATTCTTTTTTTGAACCACCATCGGCAACTACTCCTATTGTATTTATTCCAAGCGCGTTGGCAGCTATAAGATGGTCCTTCGAACTGCTTATGAACGTTATGTGGTGCTTGTCTGATAGGAATTCCTTATGTGCCACGTCTACCGATGTTTCTATTATCTTTGAAATGTGCTCGTTTGCATCGCCATAGGTGCCGAACTTGAAATACGAGTCATAACTAAGTCCGGCCCTGTCAAACATGTTCCTTAATATCCTTTCTAACTGTCCAGTTGCAACACCCATAATGTATCCTTTCCTGTGGATGCGGTGCAGCAGCTCTTTTGCGCCATCCACAACAACGACCTTGTCATGACCGGCAACATTGTAATGCGCGTAAGGCAGCTCCTGGAGGAAAAGCTCGTGCTTCTTGTAGATCTCATCCTTTGTAAGGCCGTTTTTCGACAGTATGTCAATCATGATTTCCTGAACTGTCCAGCCCACATACTCTGAAATATCTAGCTCATCAAGCATGAGTCCGTAAGAGTTGCGTATCGCCTCAACATAATACTGTGAAACGTCCTTCCACTCCTTCACAATCGTATTGTCTATATCAAAAAGTACAACCTTCTCAGCCATGGACTAACCTTTCGTAAAATAAGGGATTGAAAATCAAACGCCGTGGAACCAGAATCCCTTCTCCTTTTGCAATTTCTTCTTACCTCCAAATAACTTTCCAAGGAACGTAGTCTTGACAACCGTTTCGTTTTGCTTGTAGTTCGGATCTATCTTCTGTGCCATTTCCGGGACAGTTCCTAAATAGTTCTGCTGGAAATCCCTGAATTTTTCCTGCTTCTTTATTTCTCCTTCCTTCATCTTTACCTCCCACTCCGGCTTCATCTTCTTCCACTCATCCATTTTATATCCGTAAGGCGCACGCTCTCTTATCGACGGAGACGTGTAAGCATAAGTATAGAGGTTCTTGTAGTAATCATAATCCTCAACGAGCATGTGGTCCTTGTCTACAATTACGCCCTGCTTGGCCAAGAATTCAATCAATTCATCAAGGCTTATCTTCTCCTTTATGTTTTCAGCCTCTCTTGGATTGTACAATATGGCTATCTTCGATTTTGTAAAGTCAACAGAAGCCTTTATTACAGGATCCATAAGCATAAGCCGGTACTGCAGCCTTGCAGCATGCGGTATGTCTATTATCTCCTCTTTTTTAAGGTTTGTAAATGTAACCTTCTTTATTATCCTGTATGGCACCCTGTACTGCCTGCCGTCCTCTGTAACATAAGTGTTGAATTCTGATTCGTTCCTCTCCTCCTGTTTTATGTTGACATCCACATTGCTATGGTCCATCAGATCACAAACATACTAACATTATCAGCAACCGCAGTTTCCTCCTCCACAACCACATGAGCCCTCCTTGGTTTCTGCTTCATGGCCATGTCCTCCACAACCACAGGATCCGCTTTCCCTACCACAGCCGCAACCACCTTTACTGGTCTCGGCAGCATCAGTCTTGTGATGATCATGATGTTCAAAATGCTTTTCTGGGACACTTGAGACTGTTGCCGTGCCCTTTGTTGTCTCAACAACTACCTGCTTCTTTGCCTCGAAGACCTCATTTGCGAAGTTCTTCACAGGCTTGCCTCCATTTACCGGCAGCATAAAGTAGTCAACCATCTTGCCGTAAGTCCTTTGATAAGCTGGGCGCTGTTCAAGCTCCTTGACATTCCTTATGTACTTGTCCTTTGCGTATGTCCAGGCGTTGTGCGTCTTCTCCCATTCCTTTGATGGTATGCTGTACTGCTTCTGCACCTTATCTCTGTACACCTCTGGGAAAACGTTGAACGTACAGAATGGCAATACCTCTCCGTCAGGCATCGCATAGTGTATGTCGCACTTTTCAACCCTGTGTATGTCATAAGTGTATTCGTCCTGGAAGTGCATCATGCCAAGGAACAGTGTCTTCATCTGGAGTGTTCCCATTGATGCGAAGTCGTGCTTCAACAGAACAGACATAAGCAGCTTCGCGAAGTTAACGCTCTTTGGCTGCTTCTTCTTGTCTATGAACTTGTTGATGCCAAGCAATGTTCTTACTGCTATTGCCCTTCTCACAAGCTTGCCCTTTCCTTCCATTTCATTGACAGCCTTTTGGAGATGCTCAAGCATTCCCGCCGCGTCAACGAATTCGGTTATCGGTATTACCTTTCCATCAGGATCGACAAATAGGTAGCAACCCGCACCGCATGCAAAGTGTATCGAAAGATCGTATTTGAATTCACCTGTCAGCGCCTCTATGAACTTGTTTATTCCACCTACATAAGGCACTGAGAACCAGTGGTCCTTTCTTATTACGCCGTTTGTCTGCTCCTCTATCAGTTTTATCGCTCCCGGTATTGATATCCTCTGCTTCTCTCTCAGTCTTGTCGGCATCCT
This sequence comes from Candidatus Micrarchaeaceae archaeon, assembly GCA_041476285.1. Classification (GTDB taxonomy): domain Archaea; phylum Micrarchaeota; class Micrarchaeia; order Micrarchaeales; family Micrarchaeaceae; genus UBA12276. The sequence continues at coordinate 1,522 of JBGOTD010000004.1, read as the reverse complement.
GCCTACGAGGGATACTGGCTGAAAGTTTACTGCTCTTACTACATCTATGTTGTTGAGCGCGAAGTTTATCATTGCACCCAGTTCATGATCGTTTATCGTCCTTATTACTGTTGGTACGAGCACTACGGTCCCTCCTGCCTTTCTAATAGCATCAAGTGTGAGTGGCGCCTCCCAATGGTTCTTTGGGTTTGCACGCTTGCTTACGCCGTCAAAACTCATGTAGAGCGTGCTTACTCCTGCATGCTTCAGTTTGTATGCCAATTCAGGCTCATTTGCTATGATTATTCCTGTAGTGTTAAGCTGTATCTGGTCAAAACCAGCCTCCTTCGCTGTTTTAACCACGTCTATTATCTGAGGATGCATCATCGGCTCCCCTCCTGTTATCTGTATCGCATTTGCAGGTATCGGCTTCTGGCTTCTAAGATTTACGAATATCTTCCTTATCTCATCGAGGCTTGGCTCATATATTGGCTCGCCCTCCTTTGCATAGAAGAAGCAGTACCAGCAACTAAGGTGGCATCTGTTTGTTATTACCACATTTGCAAGGCCGGTGTGTGATTTGTGTCTCTCACACATGCCGCAGTCAAACGGGCAGTTAGCGCCCTTTGTCTCTGTTATATAATTAGGATTGTCAAATCCCCTTCCGTAATAATTGTATCTTCTCATCTTCATGTACATGTCGTAGTCTTCCCAATATTTCTCTATAGTCCACTGGTGCTCTGGGCAATGCTTCCTTATCATTACGTTTTCTCCATCCTTGTATATTGTGCCGTTAACAATCAGCTTGCACTCCGGACAGACAGTCATTGTCTTTTCTATAACTGGCATGCGTTCTATCTCTTCCAACGTCCTATGGTACGGAGCAAGAACCGGATCATCTGCCTGCAATTCAGTTACGCTAATTTCAGGCCTTTTGCTATTAATATTAACATTAACGCTTTCTACCATTGTTTCGCTATCTCTGTGCTGTGGGCTATTCGGCATATTGAGTCACCAATATCAATTTTGGCTTTTCGAAAGTATTTAAATACTATCTGCGTAAAAATTTACTTTTTTTCAAAAATTGTAGCCTTTCGAAGTAAATTATGGGTGAAATTTGTCATAAATTTGACAAAACAGCAGATAAATAAAATAATTTTTATAGATTTTGTCTAGTTCGCGCGGTATAAACCATAGTGGCTTAATCTGATTTAAGGGCCTCACTTACCAGTTCAAGATTAGACGCAATGCTATCTATCAACTCACCAGTCCTTTTGCTGCCTTTTTTTGATAGTATGGCATCCACAATCCTGTCATGCAGCTTTCTTGATTCCACAATCTCCACTACTCTTTTTACATCCCTTGAATATTTGCCGGCCAGGTATTTGCTCACCGCAGCTTGTGCGATCCCCAAGTACTTTGCGATGTCTCTCTCGTTCATATTGTAGGATTTCCTCAAAGTCCTGGCCACTGCTATACGTACTGCAGGTATGGTCAACCTCATCGCCTTTTCATAATTGTAATTCAAGATGCCCCAACACGG
>JBGOTD010000003.1:0-15359 GCA_041476285.1 Candidatus Micrarchaeaceae archaeon | reverse complement strand
CCAGCCCGACCAGCATGTAGTCATCAATTGCGTGCATGAAGATGTCGCTTTCCTCAAACATTGTTGCACCTATTGCAAGCACCACAAGCACAAACAGGAAAACAAATACTCTCCTCTTTGAGAGTTCTTTGGTCGCTACATCATTCCTTACAATTGGCATATTTTCATCAAATCCATCAGAATATGGGCAAAAACCATCAAATGGCGCCTCATTTATTCCAACGACATAAATATAGAAACAGAGAATATTTAAATAACATGCTGGTTTATAGATTATAGTTAATAGCATGGTTTCATGATACTGGTAAAGCGAGTATATGAAAGGTTCCTGATAACGGACGGCAAAAGGGTATTGGTGGAAAGGCTCTGGCCCCGCGGCATAAGGAGGAACACTCCAAACGTGGACATCTGGCTGAAGAATGTTGCGCCAAGCACCGAATTAAGGAAATGGTATATGCACGACCCGAAGAAATGGGTAGAGTTCAAGAAACGCTACAACAAGGAACTGGAAAGCAACAAGACCGTCGAGACGCTGATGAGGATAGCCCTGTCGACAGATCCTGTTACTCTGGTATACTCTTCGAAGGAAGAAAGGCGCAACAGCGCAATAATACTGCAGCAATACCTTGAAAAGCTGCTCAAGAAGGCTTATAGGGAATAGCTCGGTGCTCAGGTGAAATGCTTAATAATAGACACCAGCTCGATTCTATTCGGATTCGCTTACAACAGGAACGTATTTGAGACTGCAAGGGAGAGTTTTCCTGGCTACAGGATGCTGGTTTCGAAAGGTATAATAAAGGAATTAACCAGATTATCAGCTAACAAGGGGACAAAAGGGCAAAGGGCCAGGCTGGCTCTGCTTGAGCTAAGGGCTAAAAAGATTGATGTTGATAATATATCAATACATCCGGACAGGTGGATACTGCATACGGCCGTGAAGAACAGGGACTACATTGTAATAACCAACGACACTGCTCTTGCAAAAATGCTTTCGCTTGCAAAGACCAAGGTATTCAAGATATCAAAGAACGGTATTTTAAGGAATTTCAATAATGCTAAATGAGTGACAATCATGTATTACGTATATTCGGTAAAGGACACATTCAAGATGCCGCCAGAGTATTTCGACAAGGACATAGGTGAGGTAGCGACAAAGATACTGAAAAGGAAATACGAGGGCACGATAGACAAGAGCCTTGGCGTTATAGTTGCGATCTTCAACATAAGGGGAGTGAGCGACGGCGCGATATATGCTGGCGACCCGTCCCTGCACCACGAGGCGGAATTCGACATGCTTACATACATGCCTTACGTGGAGGAGATAGTCGCGGGCGAAGTCACAGAACTTGCGGAATTCGGCGCATTCATAAGGATAGGCCCCATAGACGGGCTTGTGCACGTATCCCAAATAACAAATGATTTCCTCTCATTTGACAGGAAGGTTCCTGCATTCATATCGAAGAGGAGCGGAAGAATGCTGAAGAAGGGCGACATAGTATTTGCAAAGATCTCAACAGTGAGCATGAAGACCTCTGTAAAGGACTCAAAGATAGCGCTTACCATGAAACCGGAAGGACTTGGCAAGCAAGAATGGATAAACGAGGGAGAGCGCTCCAAGACAAGGATACAAAAGGGTGGAGGACCTCACAAGAGGGGCAGAAGATAAGCAAGTGATATTATGGAAGAAAAAGCGTGCAGAAACTGCAGATTGATAATAAGCCACGGGGACACATGCCCGAGCTGCGGCTCAAAGGAGCTTACGACAAAATGGAGCGGCTATGCGATAGTCATCAATGCTGAAAAATCCTCAATAGCAAAGCTGCTTGGCGTAAAGCTAAACAGCACCTATGCGATAAACATCAAGGGCTAACTCTGAGATATTACACTATGAAGTGCTCTTCTGGTTGCTAGGTTCCTCCTTTGGTCTCATATATTCTTCATCAACCATTATCTTTTCCAACTCCTTCAAATAGGTGAATGCCGCAGCCACAAGGTTCGCCTTTCCAACAAAATAGTCCGCATTCTTTTTCACGTCATTGCTGAATTTTATGTAAAGCGTTTTTTCCTTTACTTCCGCATCTGTGGGCTCCACATTATAGGTTCTGCCAAGAGACTTCACCTTGTCCTTCTCGGTATTAAGCTGCCTTATTATTTTTACCTCATAGATTATCTCCTGCCCTGCGTAAGGATGGTTCAGGTCAATCGTTACCCTACCTGAATTTACGCTCTTTACCATTGCCGTTGAGTTATCGATGTTTACCTGAAGGCCTGGATAAGGGTCTATATCACGTTTTCTGAACTCGGATATCGGCATGACCCTTACAAGGTCCGGCATTCGCTCGCCAAAAGCCTCTTCTGGTTTGAAGTTCATTTTTTTTGTATCGCTGATGCTCATGGCGCGAAGCGACTTGTCAAGCCCCTTTATCACGCTATTCGAGCCCAATATGATCAGAACGGACCCATAATGGACGTGTTCATCGTATATATTCGCATCCTTGGCCTTTTTCTCGTCTGTTGTTGCTATCAAACCGTTGTCTGCGGCTGTCCATGCATTGTATTCTACTTCTAAAAAGTCTCCATCCTTAAATACCATAATATTACCCCTAAAGGCAAAATAACTTTATATTATACGAATAAAATACTTTTGAAAGAAGTTAGACCTATTAACCACAGGCAAGTGTATTTCATGGACGCAAATAAAAAGAAAATTATATTCCTATTGGGATCAATTTTTGTTGCTATAATATTCCTGTCATCATATGCCGCATTCAGCAACAACGGTTCAGGAAGCAGCAGCTCCAGCACTATAAAGACACAGGCATCATACTTTTCCACAGGCACTTCAAACGCGATTATAAGCAACTACAGCAGCATAGCTTACGTTACTGTGTCAAACGGCTCAAACTCCTCAAATGAGAATATAACCAGGATACTGTCTCAGCTTGAGGCGAACGGTTCCGTGCAGAACTACATATATGACAACAACAGCTACCAGGTTGTACTAGTAAGCATATCTGCATATGAACTTCAGCAGCTGCTAAATAGGAATGCCAGCTCAAACAGCATAATAAACGTAGGCGCAACAACATATGTTATGTTGCCAAGCACGGTAATCATGTATTACACAAACCAGCCGATAACTGTGCACCTTAAAAGCAGGAACTATTCCGTATACCTGACAAACGTAAAGCCGATAGGATCTGTATTAAACGTAAGCGTATCCGGATTGCTTGCCAGGAATGGAAGCATTTACAACGGCCAGTTCAGGGTGAATGTAATAAAAACGCCAGTCACCTATGCCTCTACGGGCAACTCTAATGCGATTATAAGCAACTACAGCAACACGGCATATGTTACGCTGCTAAACAATTCTAATTATTCCAAGAGCAACTTTACAAGAATAATATCGCTGCTTTCGTCAAACGGCTTTGTCCTGAACTACACCAACACCAACAACAGCTACATGGTTGTACTGCATAAAATATCTCCATACGGCCTACTGCAAATGCTCTATGCAAGTACAGCACTCAACAACAGTGTAGATCTCGGCTCGACAACATATGTCACTCTGCCAAATAGCATAATACTGTACAATGGCATACAACCGATAATGGTAAACCTTACGAAAAGAAACTATTCTATATACATGAACAATGTGGGTGCAATAGGCAATACGGTGAATGTAAGCATATCGGCGCTGGTTGAAAAGAACGGAAGCATCTATAACAACCAGTTTAAGGTGAATTATAAACAATAAGCTGATATTATGCTTTCCAAATCCACGATAACTGACATAAAAAAATATGCGATAAAGAATGCAATGGACTATGGCAAGGCAAAGGCAGAAAATGTAATCGGCAAGGTTATAAGATCCGTGCCAAAAGAAAATGTCGCTGAACTTAAATTGGAAGTTGACAGGGTCGTAAAAGAGGTAAACTCGTTATCAAAGTCGGATCTTGAAAAAGAATATTCACTTTACGAGAAAGAATTTGATGAGCAACATGAACGTAAAGTAGAGGAAACCTCAAAGCCGAGAATGGAGCTGGAAGGTGCAGTCAGAGGCGATTTTGCAGCAAGGTTTGCTCCAGAACCAAGCGGCTACATGCATATAGGCCATGCAAATGCGGCCTTCCTTGCACAGGAATTCTCAAAAATATATGATGGCAAGCTGTTCCTTTATTTTGATGACACAAACCCTGAAAAGGAAAAGCAGGAGTTTGTCGACAGCTACAAAAAGGACCTTGCATGGCTCGGGATAAAATTTGAAAAGGAATACTATGCCAGCGACAACATAGATAAAATGTATGACTGCGCCAGGCAACTAATAAACTCAGGTAAAGCATATGCGTGCGACTGTGCCGGTGAGGAGATAAAAAAGAACAGGTTTGATGGAAAAGAATGCAAACACCGCAGTGCAAATCCTGAAGAAAATCTGAAAAAATTCGAAATGATGGTTGCAAACAAGTATGATGAGGAAAAAATCGTAATAAGGATAAAAGGTGACATGAAATCCCAGAATACTGCAATGAGGGATCCTACAATAATTAGGGTGAAGAAAGATCGACACTACAGGCAAGGCACAAAATACGTGGCATGGCCGACATACGACTTCAACACCCCAATAAACGACTCCATGAATGGAATTACAGATGCAATAAGGACAAAGGAATACGAACTGAGAGGAGAACTGTATGAAATGGTGCTGGATTATCTAAAAATGAGAAAGCCGCGTATGCACCTACATGCAAGATTAACTATAAAGGGCCAACCAAAGCAGAAGCGCGAGATAAGAAAACTGATAGACGATGGTTACATAAAAGGTTATGATGACCCAAGGCTTGTAACAATAGCCGCGTTAAGAAGGAGAGGCATCCAGCCTGAGGCAATAAAAGAATTTGTGCTGAGCTTCGGAATGAGCAAGGTGGACAGCATAGTGGATATTGGTCCGATGTTCTCTTATAATAAGAAACTGGTCGACGAAAGCGCGAAGCGCCTTTACTATGTTCCTGCCCCTGTTGACGTAGCTCTGGAATTAGAGGCCCCATTTACTGCAACTATCCCACTGCACCCATCAAAAGATCTTGGATCAAGGGAATACACTGTAACGAAAAAGGTCTACATAAGCGGCGGCGATGCATCGGAACTAAAGGATAACGATGTAATAAACTTAAAAGGACTTTTTAATCTTCAGGTCAAAAATGGTGAGGACTCTCTAGTTGGAAAGGTTGTAGATACCAGAACCAGTAAAAGGTTTCAGTGGGTTTCTGATGGCAACTACACAAAATGTAAAATACTGGTTCCTGGAGCTGTGGTTGATGAAAAAGGCAACTTCAAAAGGGACAGCCTACAGGTAAATGAGGGTTACATAGAAAGCTATGCGACCAATCTAAAAGAAAGGGAGATAGTACAACTGGAAAGATTCGGATTCTGCGTACTTGACGACAAAAGCGAGATGAAATTTATATTCATCTCAAATTAGCCAGCTGATAATCTATTTCAAAGATAAGTGCCTCCAGATTACTGCTTTTCAGTATGCTGTTCAACGATTGGAGAATCAGCTTTGCATCCTTTGGCTTTCCTTTCTTGAAGAGCGCCAAACCTATGTAATAGAAGGCATTAACCGAGAAGCTGCCCGTTTTTGTAAGTTCGTCTGCCGCATTCATCGCATTGTCGTACCTTTCCATGCTTGATTCGAATACCATCGCTGCATAGTCGCTTGCATATTTGTTTCCTGATTTGCCAAGCATCGCAGCACTGTCCTTTGCACCCTTTTTACTGCCTATTTTTATCTGTGCAAGGAAACGATTGTAAACAAGATCTATTGATGTGTTGCCTTTTGCTATCTCAGCTTTTGATAAGCTGATGGACTTTGTAAGGAGCCTCTTTGCAGAAGATGCCAGCTTGGCTGCCTTGTCCCTATGAAGCGTATTCTCGTCCATGAATCCCTGTCTCATGTAGCCGATCTGCGTTATCTCATAGTTGGAATACTTGAGATGTGCAATTGCAGCGGCATACATCATCCTGGGCTCCTTCCTTTCAGCAACAAGTTTGTCATAAACAGAAATGGCATCATCGTATTTTTGATTGGATATGCTGCTATTTATGCCGTCAAGCGCATCAAGAAGCATATGGTCCTTCTTTTCAATTGCTGATCTGCTAGTGATTACCATGCTCTCACAATTCGAGCACATGCAGATTGCACCAATTGAAGCGGTCTCCACGCCACAATACTCGCACATGAGTGGTGTTGATAATTTCTTGGAATTCTCAAGAATCTTTACATACTCTTTTGTTGACATTCAGGATTACCTTTTCACCAAAATTATAAAACTATATCTTTTTAAGCACTGCAAACAGGTGCATGCTGTCATAAGGCTCAAGACTCACGCTCTCCAGCAGCTCAAAGCTCCCTTTCAATAGCTCAAGCTCGCTTTTGAAGACGTCCTTTGGGCTTTTTGATATGTCGATGCTCTGCGACTTTATTACGAAATATGCGTAGCCGTCACTCTTCAGGAACTTGCTGTTGGCAAGGAGTATCTCAGCCTGCTTCCTTGCTGATATGTCCTGGTATATCACATCGCACTGCTCTACCGAATCACCGTAGTTTTCAGTCTCTCTTGCATCTGAAAGTATTGGCAGTATGTTCTTGCGGGCTTCGCACAGGGTTATTAGATTCCTTACGTTGCGCTCTGACAATTCAACCGCATATACTCTGCCACTTCTTCCCACGATGTCGCTTACGTGGCTTGTTGTTGTTCCGGTGGCTGCGCCAAGGTATAGCACACTGTTCCCGTCAGTTATTTTCATGTTCTTTATACCGTTGATTATCGCCGCTGAGAGCTTGCTCCTGTAAGGATTCCACAGTCTATACTCCACTCCATCCTGAACAACCAGCTCCTCGTTATACACCTTCTTGCCCTTGACCATGTTTACCGTTGCAAGCTTGCCGTCTATAAAGTACACGCCCGGAAAGAGCTCCTTTCGGCTCATAGAATCTGATTTTATAATTGCGCTGCATGTTTATATAGACTACGCACTCTACATGTGCAACCTCTTAGTTGCAAATTGGTCACTTTGCGTATGCGTACATGTAATCTAGCAGCCTCTTTACAAGACCCTCCATGTAGAATGCCTTTGATTCCGCGCTCCTGTCCGCTGTGCTTTCTACAAGTTCGGATATCTCTGCCGGATCTGCCGTAGCCTCGTTCTCGTCCATGGAGGCGATGTAGACGGATACCTCTTCAGGCACTCCAGTGTACCTTGCAAGATAGTGTATCGATGCATCGGCTGGCGGTTCTCTCTTTGTCTTGCTTATGAAGAGTGCCTTTAGGACCTTCTCCACGGCGCTTGTGTACAGCAAAGTCGCAGTTACGTATTCCTTGACCTGCTTGTGCCTTTTGGCCAGTTCGAAATCCTTTGTCGCCCTAGTCATTAGGTCTCTTACCCTTTTCATACCCAAACCCATTAGTAAAACTCAATACGTCTTTATATATTTACGCTGTTTAATCACTATAATTTAATCCACCTTCGTGTAATTAAAGAAAAATTTACGTCAGAGATGAGAGCCAATGCCTGATGACTTACTTGTAAGCAAGATGCTTCAGGACATCATAGCAACTGCCAACAGGGCGCTTGTAGAGGATGATGCGGAGAGGCAGTTCGCGCGCATGATGGGCGATTTCTTCGGGATAGAGAAAGTCGTGATAAATGCAATCGACAGGAGTGGTACCCAGCAGAATGAGCTTTACGGCTATGTCTCAAACACGAAGAAAACATACATCGACAACCAGCTTAGCGAATATTCATCATTCCCGGAACTTATAAACTACAAGAACCGCGGCTTCAGGAGCTGTGCTCTCGTGCCGATAGTGCTTGGCGGAAAAGTTGTATCGATAGTCGAGATGCTGTCCAGCTCTGAGAACAAGTTCAGCAATGAGCTGATAAGCAGCGCATCATTCGGCGTATACCTTACTGGTCTTACTCTCCTGTACAAATCAGAAAATGAGCGAAACATAAAGCTCGCAAGCTACTTCGACAGCGCCTTCAACGGTCAGGACTCCCAGTTCCTTGTAGCGCAGGACGGAAAAATAGTAAAGGCGAACAAGACTGCGCGCAGTGAGATATTCACAGCAAAGAGGTCCAACGACACCATAACAGAACTTCTTGGACTGAGCTTCAGCCAGCTTGCATCCCTATCAAAAAAGGGCTCTACAACAATCCCATTGAAAGTCGAGAACGAGAACAGGTTCTACAGAGTCTCATCAAGCATCATAAGCGACAGGCTGATCCATCTCTCGCTTCAGGATATCACTGAGCTTAAGCGTTTGAGCCTGGTGATAGAGTCAATGGATGCCGAATCCTATGTAGGTGCATTGTATCTTGATGAAAATCATATGGTGAAAGGCGCAACTGAAAGCATAAAAAAGGCAATTGGATATGATAAAAACCTAATAATCGGCAAGGACATAGTTGAGCTTGCGACCGAGAGAAAAAGGGGAGAGGTAAAGGAGCTTTTCGAAAAGCAGAACGAAAAGGAGCGTGTACACGGAACAATAGACCTTGCAACTGCAACAGGCATACCGGCGCACCTTCGCTTCGTAATATCAAAGTGGATAAACGGCTACATGGTGCTTTTCTCCGATGCAACTTCAGAGGGATACAACGAGAGCATAAAGAATGCATTCACCGATTTCATAAACAGCACCTCAGATGCTGTCATAACCATGGACGCGCTTGGCTACATAAAGGACTGCAACATGCCCGCTGAGAACGTGCTCGGATATTCAAGGAACGAGCTGCTGGGCAAGGACATGCGAATCATGTACTCCGACCAATCGATATTCGAGAGGGACATAACATACGTAAGGAACGGCGCAAAGGTGGACAATTCATACATCATGCTTATCGGAAAGGGAAACAGGATGATAGATGCGACGCATTCCATAAGGCTTTTCAGGGGCTCAGACACTCTGGATTACATAATAGTGGTGAAGGAGCTTGAGACAAAAAGGCATCTCAACGATGTGGAAAGCCAGCTCGACAAGGAGAGGAACAGGATAACAAGACTGAGAGCAACAGGAGACCTGAAGTCGCAGTTCATATACAACATATCCCACGAGCTGAAGACGCCGCTCACCAACATAAAGGGATTTTCCAAACTGCTTTACAACGGGGAGTTCGGAGAGCTAAACAAGGACCAGCTCAACTATCTTGCCACGATCATAGACGAGGCGGACAGGCTGATGCTCATAATACAGCAGGTGCTTGATGCTGCAAAGCTGGAGTCGCAGAAGATGAAGCTTGAATTGAGGGAGGTCGACCTCAAGGAGCTCTACAACAACCCATCAATACAGGCGATGAAGGAATCCGCAAACAACAAGGGGCTTGAATTCTCATGGAATGTGGATCCGCTCCTTCCCAAGATATCTGCCGATCCCAACAGGCTCATCCAGGCATTCGTAAACCTTATAGGGAACTCAATAAAATTCACCGACAATGGCGAAATAAGGGTAAAGATAAGCAGGCTTGGAAAGACAAAGGTAAAATGTGATGTTATAGACACAGGAATAGGGATAAACGAGGAAGACCAGAAGAAGCTGTTCAAGAAATTCTACGAGGCACCGAAGAAAGGGCTCATAAAGCAGGAAGGTGCGGGCACAGGCCTCGGATTATCGATAACACACGAGATAGTAAAGCTGCACGGCGGAAGGATAGGCTGTGAGTCTGAACCTGCAAAAGGGAGCAAATTCTCATTCACCTTAAGAATAAGGCCCAGGGCCAAGAAGGAATAGTTAAACCATTACTCCGCATACTCCTCTTGAAGCTGCGGTAAGATAAGCAGACCCAATCTGCGTATATGTCTGCCCTGCAAATATGCCTGTGCTGTTTATCGCATCGCTGACCACCAGCTTCTGTGTTGGATTTACCTGAATGGTAGCTGCTACCTTGTTGTTGTAAAATGGATCTGACGCCTTGGTTACAAAATTCGCATTGTAATTGCCTCCTCCGCCCACATTGTTTATTACGACTGACATGTTATATGGCACGATGATGCTTACGTTTTCATAGGTGTTCGGGCCGCTTGGCACGGACATGTGTGCGCTGGCGTAGGTTGAGTTGTATAAGCTAGATGTGCATCTGCTGGTGTTGGCATAAAGCTTGCTGAAGTTCAGCAGCAGCGAATACAGATTATCCTGCCTGAGTGTTGCATTTATCTGGGCTGCCGTTGTGTCTACGACTGTGCTTGTTGTTGCAACAGTGCTGCTTGAAACTGCTGTTGTTGTAATTACTGTCGAACTACCTATGGATGTTGTCACGGGCAGCTGTCCCGAATTATACAGAGTTCCCTGCACCACCTTTATGTATTGAGAATCGGGAGCTATCTGGAGGCTTATGAACAATGGTGACACTCTGACCGTTATGCTATTCTGGCCTATTGACTGCAGCTCTATTCCCATATTTGCATAGGCTGTACCTGCATTTATCTTTGTTATGTTGTTTAGCGTAAGAGTCACGTTCAGCAGCGGGCTGGCGAAAATCGGCAATCTGCTTATGTGTATGTAGGCCTTTCCAGTGCTTCCTGATATGCTTGTCAAGGAAATTAAATACTGCTGCGAGTTTACGCTGAATATTGTCCCTGATTTGGTCAGGTTGGCAACGGCAGGCGTACCTACGACAGTCTGGCTCACATTCAGGAACACCGCATAATACAAAATAAGCACCACTACAACTGCGCATGCGATTGCAGTTATCTTCGTCTTGTTGCTCATCTTCTTTTTGGTCTGCTTGTATTCAGGTTGCTTCTTTAGAACGGCCATCCTATCATTTTCATCATACTATTACTCGTAAAGCTTTTTAATCTATAGTTGGATGCAAGCTGCACTTCAACAATATGAAAAATATCAAAAGTCTAATAATGTTTATTGTTGTTATAATCTAGTAGGTGACCAGATGACCGATAACACGACCGTCGGAAGCATAAGCGACATATTCGACATAATAAATGAAAGGCAGCAAATTTCTTTCAACGAACTCAACGATATGTCTTTTAGTAGAGGAATAGACAAGGAGAAGCTCAAGAAGGCGCTCACGGACCTGGAAAAGATGAAGGTCATAGCATCAAGGAGCAGGGGCGGCGTACTCACATATTATCCGCTCCAGGAACAGGCCTCGCTAAGGAAGGTGCTCATCGTAGAGGACGACAAGAACATAAACAAGCTCATGGCCCTTTCAATAGGGCGAGGATTTGAGGTAAACCAGATATATGACGGAGGGGAGGCGATATCATTTGTAAGGAAGAACAAGCCGGACCTTGTCATACTTGACCTAATGCTTCCGCACAAGGACGGCCTTGACATATGCCAGACAATAAAGAGCGATCCAAGCATAAACGGCACAATCGTCATACTGATAAGCGCGATGGATCCGACCACAAACAGGTTCAAGGGTATAAAATTCGGCGCAGACTACTACATAAAAAAACCATTCGATCCAAGCGAACTACGAAGCCTGGTTACAATATTCCTGAAGAAAAAGGGAAAGAGATTCGACCCTCTGATAGACCTGCCTGACGAGGGCGGCATATCGAATGAGATAGAGCATTCGATAAAGGAGGGTGAAAAATACGCAATAGGAACAATCAAGATAGGAAACCTCGGGGACTATGCAAAAAGGTTTGGCGTAGATTCGGCAATGGTGATATTGCGTCTGATATCCCAACTGCTGCAGGACATATCGAAAAGCAACCCGGACAAGATATTCGTAGGGTTCCTTGACAGCGAGGTATTCATGGTGGCAGGGCCGAAGGAGAATCTTGATGGGGGCGTGGAAAAACTTAAGGAGGAATTCAATGCTGTGCTGCCATTCATACTGCAAGACGAGGGCTACAAGCCAATAAGTACGGACATAGATGACCTTTTTGAATCAAAGGAGGTTCCAAGGCTATCGCTCATCTATGAGCAATCTGAGAAAGACAAGATAAAGCAGAGGAGGAACGAGATACTGAAGAGCAAAAAGGCCTCAAACAACGACATAGGATCCTATACTTATGAGGAAATAAGGCAGATGTTCGGCAATGATAATCTGGATATCAGGATAACAAGGGACACCAAAGGCGTCAAGTTGCAAGTTAGCAAGGGCAAGGAAGAGGACGATGACAAAAGGTAATACAAGATGCCTACAAAGGTAGACAAGGCTCAGGCCTCAATAGACCTTCTGGTAGCATACGGGGTCGCCATACTAATCATATCGATAGCAATATATGTGGTATTGCAGCTTGGGGTATTCAACTCAAGGCTGGCACCATCCTACTGCAACGCGGCGCCGGGATTCACATGCACTGCTGTTGCAATAAAGCCTAGCGGCACTTTGACAGTGGTCTTCTCGCAGTCAACCGGGGCAACATTAACAATAACAGGGATGGCATGTTCCAACCAGCAGAATTTAACATCTGTAGGCCCGAGATACGGCAACGTGAATATTCTGACTAACTATGCAGTTCCATTCGGTAATCCACTGATGTACTACCCGAGCAACCAGCTTTATAATGGATTAAAGGTGTATTCCAGCAACCAGACAAGAGCATCTGTAAACTGCTTCGGCGGCTCTGGTCTTGCAAAGGGTGGCTTGGGAAACCAATTTACAGGATTTGTATGGATAAGATATACTGTCAGCACTCTGCCAAACAACTACAACACAATACAACAGCTAGTTGCGGTTTCAACAAAATACACTTAAAGATAGAAAGAGGGCAAAAGGATTATATTAATATAAATATCATATCATATATAAAACAGGTGTGAGTTTGCGATCAGGTTTCATTTTACTGTCAATATTGCTTAGCTTTTCAGTTCTTGCACTATCACATGCGACATACGTCAACATAACCGAGCCTTACAATGCAACTGTGCAGCAGAACGGAAGCATCTATCTTGGAAAGGTAGGTCCTGGACAGACATTCTACGTTACCATATCTGCGGCCACAAAGAATGTCACAGGAGCGGACTTTAGCATAGGCTGGGACGAGTTTTTGGCATCATCGCTCCCTGAAGGGTGGCTGACGCAGAATTCGCCATTATACACTGCATATCCCTCTGTAAAAATAGCAGTTGCACCACAGGCAGCTAATGGAACTTATGCTTTCAATCTTACTGCCATAAACGTTGGAAATTATTCAAAACTTGGGAATTTGAGGTTTACTGCATATGTTAACGTAACACCAGATGTTTTCAAGCTTGGCGTAACCCCTGTAAACATAAATGTGGGTCCTGGAGTTCCGGCGGACATATATGTGACAATAAACAACACAGGAGTCTCAGACAGCCCATTCAATATAACTGTTCACGGATTACCTGCATGGAATTACAGCAGCACGGTAATAGCAATACATCATACTGAAGGACGCTTTCTATATCCTGTATACGAAAATGAGCCTGGCAGATACCATATACAATTGTATGTCAGCTCCATCTCAAGCTCATTGATATACAAGCAGAGCAATATCACCCTTACGACAAAGGCTAGCATAGGAAACGACTATGCGGCTCTAGGACAGGGCGCATTGACATTTCCAATAGTATACGCGCCGGTATATGCCGTAATGTATCTTGTAAGCCTACTATCAAAATACATCTAAAATAATACAAGTTACAAGTGATAAGGATGAAAAGGAAACCAAAGAAAGGAAAGGCAGACAAGAATATACATGCTTATTACGTAGAACTAGAATCCCCGCTTGATCTTGGAAGGCAGGTGTTCGACTATACGTCGAGGTACATAGAGGCCATAAAGGACAAGGGCAAATATACTGTATTCTCTGTGGGCGAAAAGATAGGTGACATAAGGCTCGTATACTATTTCAAGACTGATAAAATAAGCGACTTCTTTGTATATACTCCAGAGTCAGACCACTCCGAAAAATACGAGATAACTGACAAACTGCCCTCGCAAGCAGACTACAAATCATACAGGGCGCCGATCGTTGAAATACTCTCAAATCCCTATACGGAAGTAAAAAACCTCAAGAAAGCTGGTAAAATAATCAAAATAGAGGCGAAAGATTCGAATGCATTCATAAAGTCTCTTGTCGGGCATTCTTCTGACAACGATTCTCCCCAAAAATTATACTCATTTTATGAAAACAGCAACCACATAATAGGCACCTTCGAATTCTTCCACGAAAGCGGCGCAAAGATATTCACATACGCGAAAATAGGCATAAAGGAAAAGTTCAGCGCCCTGCGCTACGACTACATAAAGGATTCAATCGAAGCTGCTAACTCATTCACGGAAAAATCGGCCGTTTACATAAGAGTTATAAACCTAAAAAAACCATTTCCATTCTTCTGATATCAAATGCCCGAATAGCTCAATGGTAGAGCGAGTGGCTGTTAACCACTAGGCTGCAGGTCCGATTCCTGCTTCGGGCGAATGGATGCTTATTTGCTTGATTTGTCGTCGAAAGAGGATGCTTGGTTTTGATGCCCTAGAAGGGCGTTGATATGGCAGGTTCGACTCCCAGAAGTATTTAAATTATCTTTGTCTATCTAATATTATGACAATACGAATGACCTATTTTGTTCATGGAACTACTATTGACAATGAAAAACACGTATCTTCAGGTTGGAAAGATATTGGTTTATCCGAATTAGGAATACGGCAATCTAAGGAATTGAAAAGCCTTATTAAAAATAAGAAATTTGATATTGTATTCTGCTCCGATTTAAAGCGGGCAGTCGATTCTGCAAATCTTACCTTTAAAGGGAAAGTAAAAATAATCAAAGACAAACGACTTAGGGAATGCAATTATGGAAAACTAAACGGAGCTAAATCTGAGATTGTTGATAAGCTAACTGGAAAATCTATAAACAAGCCATTTCCCAATGGTGAAAGTTACAAAGATGTAGAGCATAGGCTTAGGGTGTTCTTAGGTTACCTTTCAGCTAATTATGAAGATAAACAGATAGCAATAGTATCACATAAGGGCCCTCAGCTAGCCTTGGATGTCATTCTTAAAGGTAAAACATGGAAACAAGCAATAAGGGAAGACTGGCGTTTAAAATATCATAAAGGTTGGAGACCTGGATGGGAATATAAACTAGAAATCAAAACTCCAAATTGTATTATTGTTCATGGTTCAAATAGTACCGAAAAAGAAGCCAAAAAAGGAAAACCAGAAAATCTAAGACATTGGAAACCGTGGATTAAAGAAAACCTTGAGAAAAGAGGGATAGAAGTCTCAAATGAATTATATCCTAAAGATTGGCTACCCGACTATAAAGCGTGGAAGAGAGTTTTTGAGAGAAATAAGATAGACAAAAATACTATTTTGATAGGCCACAGCGCAGGAACTTCATTCATTT
>JBGOTD010000002.1:0-17740 GCA_041476285.1 Candidatus Micrarchaeaceae archaeon | reverse complement strand
CAAACAATATTAATATGGTAAAAATGGAAGATACTTCCAATCAACCATCAGATAAGGAAGGCAGGTTGAACCAGCTATATCTTACGATAATCTCCCGATACAAGGATTACATAGAAGAGAAGGAGGGATTGTCTGTTGCTGAGCTTCCTACTCTGGTAATGCCCAATAACCAGAAGGTAAAGGAGAAAGTAGAGGAAACGAAATCAGGGTTCCTGAACTATAACTATGAGACCGACTTCAGCGAAGCAAGCAAGAGGGCATACGAATTTGTAAAAGATGAGATAAAAGACGTAACCCTGCCGTTGCAATTCTGGTTAAACCCCGGAGAAACACTTACCTTCATGCTCGGAGATGTAATCGACAAGAACATACTGCTTTGCAGCATGCTTGTCGGACTTGGCAATCCTTCAACAAAGGTATTTGTAAGGATGATCGACAATTCAAGAAAAGTTTTCGTATATTACGAGTTCAAGAATAAGATATACGTTCTTGACTGCGAAGACGGGACAAAAGAGTTCAACAACAAAGACGAGATGTTAAAGTCACTGGAAATGAATGATGACACGATCGCCTACGAGTTCAACAACCAAATGTATGCGGACATCTACTAAGAATATTTCTTGCACAATAAGATACATTTATATATTTGGAAATTTATAGAAACTTAAGTGATAATATGTTGAAATCAGTTGAAAATACATCTTTGAAGAAAGTAAGCGAGGTCCATACGTACGAATTTAAGGGCAAACCAGTTACGGTAAATGTACTCAGTCAAAGACCTTTGGATGAACTTATATTCATCGATAATTCACATGGTGTGACTGTAAGGCATATGCGTAACAGCATACACGATACTGGTGAACTTTTCATAGATGATAAACGATACATCCAGTATAAGATCTTTGGAAATAGAATACTTAAAATTACAAATTCCAACATAGATCTAAGAAGCGAGAAGGATTCGAAATTAGACATAGTCTCAGAAGCGTTTGATTTCATAGCTCAAAGGGATGGGAAAAGTGTCGAAAACTTCATACTTCCAAGCGTGGGAATAAGGAATGAAAGTAGGGTCGCTTGAATAAATCTCGTATAATCTAAAGACAAAGCAATCCGCATTACTTTCTCTTGTTCTTTTTTAGCAGCTTCCTGTGGGCCTTTCTCAGCCTTGCTATTTTCTGTATTTTTCTGTAGGACTTGCCTATACGTTTTCTGGATCGCTTTACCTTTATTTGCATATCTACACCTTATCCGATATATTGGATGATTAAAGTTAAAAATGCATTACTTGAACCATTTGCCTATTCCTTCCTGTCTGGAATCTGCCTTTGTTTTTGAAAGCCTTTCCGCTGTTTTTCTTATTCGTTCCTCGGAAAAGCCATGTTCTCCGCACATGAATCCGATTAATTTGTCAATGTCATGGCTTTTTTTGAATAGCAATTCCACGCTATCATTATCCATTTCCTTTACCTCGGGATTGAGGAAAAGATCCTCAACCTCATTTATGTCGAGCTCGAATTCAGTATCAAACTTGTCCTTGACAGCCCTCTTTATGTCCTCTATGCTGCTTGCGGACTTTGTTATCTTAAGTGCGGTTTTGGGACCTATGCCCTTTATCCCGCTGTTGAAATCCGTGCCCAGCATAGTACCTATCCATATCAGCTGCTTCTGGTTTATATCCAGATTTTTAAGCGTTTCCTCAAGGCTGATAATCTCCGGTTCCACATTTATGTACACATTCTTCCTTGGCAGTTTTCGTTTTCCGCTGAAGGTAAGGTTCCTTACTATGTTCTTTGAGCCAAAAAGAAGGGTGTCATAGTCCTGACTTGCAGCCGCGTACACAAGTCCGGTCTTGGACATGTAACTGGCCTGGGCCTCTCCTTCGCTTGGTGCATTAATGTAACCCACACCCATGAAATCAAGCAATTTTTTCGAGCTTTCCACTATATCCTTGTTTATCCTTGTACTTGCCATTGCATGCATTCGCATTGCCTCCACGTCTCCTGTTTCCTTTGCCTCCTCCCATGCCTTGTGTGCTTCCTCCCTCCTTTTGATCCTTGCCATTGTCGTCTTTTGTTTTAGCATTGATGGAATTCCATCAAATACGTAAATCGGCTTTATGCCGTAGTCAAGTATGTCTATCGTCCTGTAGAATATGCCTGAAAGATGGCTCGTGACATTACCATGGGAGTCCATAAGCGGTGTTCCGTCAGGCTGCCTTATTATTGAAAGAAATTGGTATAGGACATTGTACGCGTCTATCGCTATTGTCTTGCCGCGCAGCTCCTCAAAATCAAGCCTCCTTTTGTAGACAAGTTTACTAAGATCAACGGCCAATCAAAACACTATTTTTTCCCATTAATGAAGTCTCCCAGAGTTGCCTTGTCTCCCTTTTTGCTGAAAACGACATTTTCGTTTTGCTGCTCAGTTTCGGCCAGTTTTATTCCGAGAGCTTTCTCAAGTTTCTTTGCCAGTTGCAATGTCGGCAATGTCCTCTGCTGCTCAACCCTTAGCAAAAGCGTTTCCTTCTCGTTGATCATCTCAGCCAAAACCTTGATAGGCAGTTTCATCGATTCGCGAGCATTGTGTATCAGCAAGCCATAATTCTCGACAAGCTGGGGCTCCTCACTTTTACTGGATTTTACAAACTTTTGTGTCGCATTCTTCCCTACGACCTTCGATACTATCTTTTTGCCTTTAGCACATTTGGTACAAACTCTTAATTCTACGTCCTCGACATCCACAATGTATACGTCATTTGTTTTTGCGCCACAGATCTCGCATTCCTCCATCCCATCACCCATTAATTAGTCCAATTAAACTTAAAAATACTTTCTGAACCGACATAATTAGAAAGGGCTATATAATCTATTAACGATTATATCTCTCACAAATACGCTGATTGTATGGAAGAATCCGTATCGAAGATAGTTGTAATCCTGCTTATAATAGCCTCGTTATTTGTACTCTATCTCCTTTACAGGGCAAGCGGCGTAAGCCTGATATTCAGAGGCCTGTTTGCTGTAGCGGTTCTGATTGCTGTAGGGTCAATAATACAAAAGATGCTTAAACTGCAGGGCGGCTACGGCCTGTACATGATCGGCAGCAAAAAAGGGCTGTCGTTTATAAATGAAATTTCGAAGAAGCACAGACCATTCTGGGATGCAATGGCAATGTGGGGCCTCACATTGGGATTCGGCCTTCTTGCATATCCACTTACAAAAGGAAAAATAGACAAACGGATATTTGCAGCTGGCATAATTTCCCTTGTAATCATATTATTTCTGATACTGCCATACATATCATACGGCTTTCAGTTCATAAACCTCTCGCAGATACAAAATGCTGTATCCTCGCAATCTTCGAAAGGCCCGAACATTATGAGCTATCTAGTTTCTGCAACAACGATAGTTGCGGGATTCTCCGGATCCATACTGCTATCGCTCTTTGCAAATACTGAATCAATACTATACAGTTTCGTACTGTTTCTCACGAATCCGTCACTGGGCATAGCTGGTTCTGGAATAGCAAGTCAGGTTCCTGGAGTGGCACCCATAATACCCGGCATAGACATACCGCTGGTAGCGGGAATAATTGCGCTTGCAGTTCTTTTGATTGTCCATGAATTCTCGCATGGCGTGCTTGCAAGAATGGCAAAGGTGCGCCTAAAGTCTATAGGTGTGCTAATGTTCGGGTTTATACCTGTTGGCGGCTATGTGGAACCTGACGAGAAAATGGTAGACAAATTGGACAAAGAAAAGCAGACAAAGATATTCTCTGCGGGCATATCTGCCAACTTTATAGCAATGCTGATATTCTTTGCGCTGATGATGTTTGTAATCGTGTATGTAGCGCCTAAGGCATAT
This sequence comes from Candidatus Micrarchaeaceae archaeon, assembly GCA_041476285.1. Classification (GTDB taxonomy): domain Archaea; phylum Micrarchaeota; class Micrarchaeia; order Micrarchaeales; family Micrarchaeaceae; genus UBA12276. The sequence continues at coordinate 13,877 of JBGOTD010000002.1, read as the reverse complement.
CAATACAAAGTAATCGTAACAGGAACAGTGCCGAATTATCCTGCCAACGGTGTATTAAAGAGCGGCATGCAGATACTTGAATGGAATAACCATACTGTAACAAACATAACTAGTTTGTCTCAGGCAAGCTCAACAGACAGGCTTAACAGCAGCATATTCATACTAACCAATACTGGCTTGTACAAGTTCAAACCAGTTCCTGATCCAAACAATTCTTCAAGAGCGATAATAGGCGTTTCGCTTGCATATGAACCGATAATAGCGACAACGTATGCAAAGACTGTCTACTTTGCCTATACTGTTTTTGCACTTTCAATGCTCCTGAATTTCTTGGTTGCGGTGGTGAATCTCCTACCTATACCTGGACTTGATGGATGGCGAATATACTGCGCAAACATAAAAAATAACCGTTTCATAAGAACGCTTGGTGCATTCATAGTAATAATGATAATAATCAATATACTTCCGTGGATATTCTATATTTGATTTAACTTCCTAAGATTTGCTATGGTGCCAAAGTCAATTGTTGAACCATAGCCTATTGCTATTGCATGTGCCTTTCCAAGGTCTATCTTTTTGAGCACCGGCGACAAAAGGTTGCTTTCCGGCTGCAGGTTTATATCTGAGCCCGTGGCAAAATAACTTATTGCAGGAAGAACGAGCAGTTTTATCCCTTTGTATTTTCCAATTAGGAAGCACCTGAGCCTTTCATTCCTTCCTGCGGCGTTCACTATACCTATGGATGGGTGCTCATGTCCAGCTATAAGCATTCTTGGTTTTTCACCAGTCAGTTCCGGCAACTTATCCCCATGGAAAAACAGGTAATTGCTAATGTGCGCCTTTCCTGTGTATGTCTTTAGCTTAAACGGCTCTTTGTATCTGTCTATGAAATTATCATGGTTGCCCTTTACTAGAAGAAGCTCCACCCTTTTTTCCCTGCAGAATTTAATTATCTCATGAAGCTCGTTGAATTCATCCTGCTCGACGTTTGAGAATTCGTTTTTTATGTCGCCGACAACTATTATGCTTGTAGCTCTGCTTTTTTTGAGCCCAAGTTGCAAATCCTTTATTATTTTATTCAGGTTTACCTTTGGTACGAATACGCCGCTTTTTGCCATGTGGCCCTCATAACCAAGGTGAAGGTCTGCAACAACAAGTGCGTTTATGCTCTTTATGTGGGCTATTGCAAGCCCTTCCATAAGTTCAACGTCATTGTCAACAATCATGTTACCTTCCGTTTATCCTTTTCATTACATGCTTATGCAGCTTTTGAAGGTATTTGTGCCTTTCCTTCATGAGTATCGCATCCGCATGGCCGAAAGTTATCATCGAATGCGAGAATGGCGATGGTACTGCCGTTTTTATTATCTTGTAACTCACCTTCCCGTCTTTGAGCTTTGAAATAAGGTCGCTTGTACGCGGCAGGTCCATTGTCTCATTGAGTATCTCTCTGTAAGTTTCCTTTATGACAGGGAAATTTGGATCTATTTCTTCTGCAGCCTTGAATACAAGCTGTGAGTTTATCTGCTGCCTTCCTACTGGTATCTTGTAGCCCTTGTAGTTCCTCAGTATCATGAAGCTTCTTGCAGCAACATGCCTGAACTTCCTTCGCATGAGCTCCGTTCGTCTTATATTTCTCTTCAATATCAGGGATACTCCAGTCGAATAAATGTCATCTATTATGTTTTTCATGTCCTTGTTGGTAAGCTTGATTGGTTCTTCCGTTCTGAACAGGAACCCATTATCATTTATCGATATGTCCACATCCATGTCAAACATCTCGGCAATCTGTATTGCAAACGCCCTTGATAATGCATCGTTGACTCTTCTGCCGAACAGCGAGTGGAAAATGATGTAGTTGGCGTCTTCAGAAATGTCTCTCGTCTGCTCTATAAGCAAAAGTCTGTTTGTTGGAACCTCGTCCGCAAAAAGTATCTGCTCAAGGAAATATCCGAATATCGCCTTTCTTGAATTTTCGTCTATTGGAAGCGTTGAAAGATAGTCATCGATTTCTTTTGGCACTGCTATTTGCTTGCTGAATCTGCTCATCCCCTTCTTGCTTACATGCTTCCTTATCATGTCTGATAGCTTTTCCCTGAACTCGCCTATCTCATTGGCAAGCTCGTAGCTCAATGGGAGTTGCTCTGAGAACCATGGGGGTATTGTTGGTGCCGTCGCCTGTGCCGGTGTCACATAGGCCTTCATGCCCTTTGCGTATTCGAACTTGTACAACCTGCCTCCAAGCGTGAATATGTCCCCCTGCTTCATTTTTGTGAGGAATTCCTCCTCTATGTTGCCTATCCATTTCTTGCTTGTATCAAATACGCTAACCGCAACCTCATCGGGTATTGTTCCAAGGTTTAGCATGTATATTACTTTTGCAAGCTTGCCGCGCTTCCCGAACGTCTTCTCCTTTTCATCATACCATATCTTTCCATAGACTCTCCTGCTTTCGAGCCCAACATAATTGCCTGCAAGATAATTAATGAGCGAAATATAATCATCCTTTGGCAGGTTGTGGTAGGCATAAACGCCTTTTATTACGTCGTACGCCTCATCAATATTCCACTTCTTTGTCAAGGACATGCCCATGATGTGCTGCGCCAGAACGTCAAGCGCATTCTGCGGTACCACAAATGCATCAAGATGCTTTTTTAGCGCAGCATCAAGCAGCACAGCGCATTCAACGAGGTCGTCCCTATTCAGGACTATTATTTCGCCTTTGGCGGCTGCCTTGTAGGAATGGCCGGCCCTTCCTATCCTCTGCACCGCTCTTGTCACGCTTTTTGGCGATCCCAATTGCACTACATTGTCTATTGTGCCTATGTCCACACCCAGTTCAAGACTTGTTGATGACACCACACATCGAAGTGAACCCTTCTTCAGTAGCTCCTCAACCTCCAGCCTTGACTCTCTTGACAATGAGCCATGGTGAGCTGCTATGTCCTCCCCGTATTTGAACCTCTTCTTCAGGTTGAATACAACACGCTCCGTACCGCTCCTTGTATTCGTAAATATGAGAGTAGACTTGCTTTTCTTTATTATTTTGTTTAGCTCCTTGTACATTGCATCCTCAATGGCATCGTCTTCTGTATATATCATGTCCTTTACCGGGCTCACCGCCTTTACGTCAAGCTTTTTGCTCCATGATGCATCGACAACAATGCAGTTGTTCGGCCTGTTTGTGTTCCAGCCTACAAGGAATTTTGCCGCCTCCTCTAACGGATGCAGTGTTGCACCAAGCCCTATCATTGCAACATCACGCCCTATTATGTTCCTGAGCCTTGCTATGGAAAGCGACAGATGCACGCCGCGCTTGTTGTTTGCAAGCTCATGTATCTCGTCGACTATTATGTACTCGACTTTCTTTAGGTGCTCCACGAATTTCTCGGAATTTATTAGTATTGCGAGGCTTTCGGGCGTTGTAACAAGGATGTTCGGCGGCTTTACAAGCATCCTGTGCCTTTCCTTCTGTGTTGTATCGCCGGTTCTTACGCCTATGGTTACCTGCTTTATGTTGTTTTTTATTATTTCGACTCCCTTCTCCTTCTTTATTATGTCGTAAATTTCTCCGAGTGGCTTGGAAAGGTTGTTGTATATGTCGTTGTTGAGCGCCCTTAATGGCGATATGTAAAGGCAGTAAACCCTGTCCTCAAGCTTGCCGTCAAGGCTGTAGTCAAAAAGCTTGCTTATAATGGAAAGGAAGCCGGACATCGTCTTGCCGCTTCCTGTCGGGGCGGTTATCAGAACGTTGCTCCTCTCGTTTATGAGCTTGAACGCGTACTTCTGCGGCGGAGTGAGCTCATCGAAATTCTTTGCAAACCACTCCCTGACATAAGTGTTCAGCACGCCCAGGCTTTCCTTGTCATTGAACGGTTTCTCCGCATAAGTTATCATACACTACCAACTGGCTTTAGAAGAATAAGCGTATAAGTTAAATGAGAAAAATGAAGAAGTTATTTGTAAATGGAGTCGTATCTAACTCCTGAATCATCTGTTATGTGTATGCATTCGCCCTCGCATTCGATAAGGCATGCCTGGCATAATATGCAGGCGCTTCCCGCCACTGCTACCGACAGTCCACCGCTTGTGCCGTCGTTGTCATCTGCAAAGTGCTTATGGCCGTCCTGTGCCTTCACCCATTTCTCGTGAATTTCCGGGTCAGTAACTCCCTTCCATTTTGCATCCTCCGGTGCTGTATCTGCATTCGAGCCTGTCATGTCCTTCCTGCCTTTCATCTCGAATACTGCCACTGGGCAGACGTCCTTGCAGTGCTGGCAACCCGTGCATTTTACCTTGTTCACATAAGCGTCCATGATGCAACCTCAGAACTATACATTTGGTTAAAGCTATATATTGCTTGCTATTTCGGATCTTACGTCATTTACAAACGCTGCGATCCGAACGCATATGCAATATTACGCTCCGCCGAAAAGGCTAGCAAGACCTCCTGCAGCTTCCTCCTCTTTCTTGGCATCAGCCTTTTCATCCTTTTGCTCCTTCTTCTCTCCGCCGTGTGCTGGAGCTGCTGCCGGTGCCGCTGCCTGTACCTGCATCGCCTGTGCGTTCTTTATTACATCCTTTATGTTCACTCCTTTCAATGATGCGGCTATTGCCTTTGCCTGAGCCTCATCCGGCTGTAAGCCCGCAGCCTTGACTACCTCCTCTATGTTCTTCTCGCTTATTTCCTTTCCTGCAGCATCCAAAAGAAGTGCAGCATATACATATTCCATAAATTCACCATATTAATATAATCAATCATTCAGTCTTGACATCCAGATTGCTGTTCAGCGTCGCAGCCTGAGAAGCAGCGCGTGCTATTAGCAGATCAATTATTCCTGAATCAAGTGCCTTTACCTCAAGCCCGAGATACAAAGCACTGGTGTAAGCCTTTGCTATAAAGTTATTTATAGTATAAGCATTTATTATTTTAGCTTCGAGGCATAAGCTTAGCGCGTTCCTGAAGCAGAGGGTCATCTCACCTGTCATGCTCTCCCTGTTGATGCCTAATACTCTCTTGCTGAATATCATCCCGTCTGAAAGAAGCGATGAGGGCTCTATTACCGCATGGAAGGGGAATATCTCAAGTGTGTGAAGCGCCTTTGCCATGTTTGCGCTTATTGTCTCTCCCTTCTTGACCACTACCTTGTCCTTTGCTATTACTACCTTGCCCTTTTGTATCTGCACGTCTATCCCCGCGCTTTTCAGGTCTGTGACTGTCTGGCCAGGCTGTATGCTTGTCTCGCCTGAAGCCACAAAGACGTCATCAGGCGCCATTTGGCCCGGTTTGGCGGCAAGCCTTAAGCTGTTGGACCTGAATTTATTGTAAAGCTCAAAAGGATCCTCGTTGCTTAGAATGATTGCTGACGTATCTGTAACCTCGTCCGCAAGCTTCTTTGTATGTGAATCGCTCTCAAGTATCCTGTGAAGCAGTGTCTTCCTTCCCATTACGAATTTCGTGCTTCCCTTCAACTGGTTCTTTGCCGATTGGAGGAGCCTGTCAGGTATGCCCTTAAGCTGCACTATCCCAACTACCTTGTAACTCTTCAGGAGCTTCCTGTGCTCCTCAACGAAGTTTACCTTTTGGGTTTTCGTAAGCATAAAATCACACTATCTTTATCGGCTTGCTCATTGTAAGCTTTGCGTAAACCGACCTTATGTGCTGTTTTCCTATCCTTTTTACAACAGCGTTTACTACCTCGTCAATGTTTGCGCTTATCGCATTTACGTCCATGTTTTCAGTGGCAACCATGCAGTGCACTGTAGGCAGGTACTTGCCCTTGCTCCTTATGTAAACGGATCTTGCGGTGTCCTCGACGGCCATGGTTATGTCTGTGCCCATAAGCGGCCTTGGCATCTTGTTCCTTGGACCGAGTATCTGACCCAAAGTTTTTGCAATCTGGGGCATGAGGCTGGGCTGCGCAAGCAGTTCGCTCTGAAGAAGCTCATTTATCTTTAATTTATCGCTGGATATTGACTGAATTTCAGAGCCCTTTATGACCTTTGCGCCTGATGCCTGGGCCTTGCTTGCTATGTTATTGTCGTCTGCAAATACTATCACTGCATGCTGCTTCCCTTTTGGGTTAGGCAGCTTGATCTCCAGATTAAGGCGGTTGTCCTGCTTGCTCATGTCGATTCCGAAAAAGTTTATCGCAAGCTCCACGCTCTGGTTGAATTTTCTCTTACCCTTATTCTCTTGAATAAAGGCGCTAAATTTATCGAATGTTTCCTTTTCCATAATATCCCTCCTGCATAATGCAGTACTGCGGGAAAAACAGAGTACTATTATTCTCTTGGCAAAACTTATAAATGTTTCCATATCTGCGGGTATATGCTTAAATATAAGGGGGCATTCATTCCTCATGATAAAATGGCAGGGAAGCAAAAGAATCATACTCCAAAACAGAATCAATGGATACTGGATCCACACGCAACGTTCCTATTGCAAAAATGCACGGAATTGTTCAGGAACACACATCACGAAAAATCCATTAATCTATCTTTGAGGAGCATATGGCTTTCAACAGGGGCGTCCGGACTGGAATCTGTAAGCGCCGTGGCGGATCTTATGCGTTCTTTAGGAAAGACAGACAAATCAAGTGCAAAGAAGGTTGGCGAACTGTTTTCAGAAATAGCATCAATCACAAAGGACCCCGAAATTGTTATGTTGGTTTCCAAAAGAGTAGCTCTCAGATACAAACATGATCCAAAAAGGGCCATCGATGAGACTGAATATCTGCGCAACCGGATAAAATACGCTAAAGAGGGATTAAAAAGATCACTGATGCTAATCCCATATAATGCAGATTTCACGACCGCAGCCAAACTGAGAAGATAGCAAATTGTTAAAAATAACGGGCCTGACGGGATTTTCCTAACCTTTTTGATTAAACTTTTTCTCAAAAAGTTTATTTTGAACCCGCAACCACTTGGTCCGAAGCCAAGTGCGCTATCCAAGTTGCGCCACAGACCCTCATATTAATTAGAAATCAACTTATTAATAAATTGCAACTCAAGAATCAGAAACCTACAGTTTGGCCTGTTTTATCCTTTCCATCGTGGCCCACCTGTGCCGTATGTGCTCATCAAGAAGTCCTGTCTTCAGGTTCCTCTTTATCGCATCTATCGTCTTGTGGTCCGACGGGTATCCCGAGCCTATCGGTATCCTTAGTTCCCTCTCCAAGCGTTTTATCTCACGGTCACGCGTTACTTTTGCTATTATGCTTGCGGCAGACACTACCGGATACCTGGAATCTGCCTTATGTTCTGCTATTATTCTTGTGTACTTTGTGCCTTTGGGCTTTGAAGCCTTTACGCCCACTACTAATGTTGGCTTGGAGCATAGCATTTTGAATCTAGTTCCGAACCTTTCCGGGATTACATCAGGAGAATCAAGATAAATCACATTCACATCCTTTTCTATCTTGTCGAATAAAGCCGCGAAGCGCATCGCCTCCAGTTCATTCAATGATATGTGGTTTCTCATCGCTTCGTTTATCTCATTTGGATATATCCTATCTACCTTTATATCCGAAGCTATGTCTACAATCTCGTCATAAAGCTGGCTCCTGCGCTTGCTGGAAAGTATTTTTGAATCGCGCACCCCTATATCTGAAAGCCTATGGCTGCTAGTGCTTTTTATGGTTACTAAACCTATAACTAGAGGACCCATTATTGCTCCGCGCCCAGCTTCGTCTCCACCGCACTGTATTATCAAGACCACCAAACAGGTCTACTATAATCGGTCAAAGGTTCTTTCTATCAACAACTATGTAGTCGTTGACCGCCTGAACAGCGTTATAAGGCACCTTTATCTGGTCTTCATCGGTTTTTATCTTGCTCGCCAATGAACTGTCAGGATCAGGCTCTACTAACAAATTGTTAAGCTTGCCAGTTACCTTGCTTATCTCTGCATCTACAAATCTGCCCAGATCAAAACCATCGTTTGTTATCACTTTCTTGCCTACAAGCTGTTTTGCTATGATGAATTTTACCATTTAAGCCACCTATAGTCGTACTGAATATTATTCAATGATTAAATTAATAACCTTATGGTTTTGGTCATTGATGTAAAGGAAGGTTAAATCCTCTCGTTGCCCTAACCAATTATCAATATAACGTAAAGGTATATAAAGCTATTCTCCGACGCTGTTTATTAGATTTATTATCGGAACTGAAAGAGAAATACGATATCTAAAAATATTTTATTGTCGATTCTATCATTATTAAGCCCAAAAAGCAGATCATATTCTCCCTTTTGACTCTCCTGTGGACACGCCACGTACAATTATGTGTGCTATCCTCAATGCCTCAAATGCCCTATCTGCAAAATCCCTAGTATATGGTTCGTCCAAGCCGCTCTGGAAGAAAAGCCCCTTTATTTTAAGTGGCTTGATTAGACTGTACCTCTTTACTATTCCCGTTCTTTTTTTGACATTCCTCCTGCTTATTCTTGAAAATTCGCCAAGCGCTTTAATCAGTTCAGCCGCATTCTGCTTCCTTCTATTTAGCAGAAGCACTTTGATGCCAAGGCTCTTTTCGAGCAACCACGGATCTATCACATTCAATCCGGCAAGTGCAATTCCATTAAAAAGCAGTATTCTTATCTGGTCCTTGAATCTCGATGATTTGACCATTTTAATTATCTGTTTTGTAGAATCAGTGCCATCTACATTTATTCCTGTAGAAAGCAGGCCCTCGATGTAATTGTCCCTGAAAATTACGCCGACAATCAAAGTATTTTTCCTTTTCTCTATCGGCCCGCTTGCAATTGCTATATATCTTACTCCCTTCTTCAACCAATCTACTTTTTCTTTGATGATAGTTGCGTCTTGAGTTCGGCAAATCGCTCGTCTATCCTTCCTATCGCCTTAAGCAGTTCAGTTTTTGCTGTTTTCTTGCTCTTTAAAACAAGCACCGCATTGCCGGTTTCCGGATGGTCTTTTGAGACGCCTGCAAACTCTGTCTCATCCTCATTGACAAGCTCGTTTGATATAAGGTCCGGTATTGTCAGATCCTTTGTATCGAATTCTATTATAAGCTCCTTGCTCTCATCCTTCAAAACTTTTATCTTCAATAAACCACCAATCATGCAAATAATTTTTTAATCTCCTCTGGCTTGTTGTAGTACTCGCTTATCTTCCTGTGCTCATTGTGTCCACATTCTCTGCATACGAGTAAACTTTCCGCTTTCTGCTCCACTTCGCTTCCGCATAGTTCGCACTTTGCATATATGACTCCGGTTTCCCTGCCGTCAACCGAAAGCGTATATGAATCCTTGTCATTGTATAGCACTCTTGCAAGTATTGTGTCCCCCACACCGCACGGCTTCTGGCTTTTTTCGCTGTGGCTGCTGAATCTGTTTTCCCTTCCCGTTCTTGGGGCGAAACGCGGCGACCTGTCCCTTGGTGCAAGTATCTTTCCATCCTTCAATGCAAGATAATCCTTGCGCTCTATGTTTATGTCATCAAGCTTTACGAATGTGACGTTCTTCATATCGTCGGTAACCACGCCTATTACAAGCATGTCCCTTCCAATTATTTTTATCTCCCTGCCTGCTGTTGCAACTCCCACAGAACCCTCTGCTTTTGTAACGTTTCCTATAACTGCGGAATATATCACACCATCCTCAACATATGTGTTGCTGCCGGATGCGAATTCCTCCTCTGTGGCTATCTTTTCACCAGGTGTTACAAAAACATTATTCTCTATCATATTATCATTCCACTATGCTTTCAGGAAGATTCTTCATATGGTTTATGCTTCCAAGTGCCCTGTACACTGCAACTACTGCATTGTATCGCGCTCTTGTCCTTCCTCTTGAGAACGCCCACGCGTCCTTGACTCCGGCAAGCTCCAGCACCCGCTTTACTGGCTTGCTTGCAACAACCCCAAGCCCTCTTGGCGCAGGTTTAAGTATGACTTCGACGCTTGAGCATCTTCCCGTTACCTTGAACGGCAGGCTGTGCTTTGTGCCGCAAAGGCACTGCCAGGATCCGCATCCCATCATTATCGGTATGACCTTGCTCTTGGCATTTATTATCGCACTCTCTATTGCGGCCTTCACTTCCACGTCCTTGCCGGCACCTACGCCGACGTGGCCTTTGCCGTCACCGACTATCGCGGTTGCACGGAACTTCATTTTTCTGTTGTTTTTCGTCATCCTCTGAACGCTTGCTATCTCTATTATCTCATTGTTGAGATCTGGAAGCAGTGCATCTATTATCTCAGGCTCGGTTATCTTTCTCCCGTCATGGAATACCTGCTCTATTGTGGTTACCCTCTTTGCCTTGACATCCTTGCCCAGCTCAGTCTTTGGCTCCCATGCCTCAACGCTGAATCGTATCCTCTCTCTTTCACGTTCCCTGTTAGCATTTTCATATCTTTTTTCCAAAATATCACTTGTTCGTCAATTCCTTTTTTATCGATTCAAACTTTTTATCTACGCCCTTCAAGTCAAATCCTGATTTAGCATAAGACGAGAATCTTGACTTGTAGTCATCCTCGCTTATCACGCTTGCATATTTCGCCATGTGCGCTCCGGAGAGCCTTGCATCGTCAAATTCTATGCTGCCGTGCAGGTTAAGGCCGCTGTCCTTGAAGCCCCTTGCCGCAGCAAATATGACAGATCCCTTTACGGGTCTGTATAAACCGATATCAAGTATGAAGTCAGAGCTCCTGTCCTTTACTTTTTTCGCAAGAAGCATCCCTGTAAGATAAGCGGTAGGTATGTTGCATCTTGGCTCCCATCCTATCGCTTTCAATTCGCTGGAATTGACGCTTGTGACGATCTTGTCCCCGTCCCTTTCGTATTCAACAATCTGCATTGTTATCGCCCTGTTGCTCTTCCTTACAACTACCCTTTTCAGTGCGCCCTTGAGCATCGCTATCCTTTTCTTGTAGTTGGTTGTTGAGTCCCTTCTTCTATGCCTTATCATTCTATACATAACATCACAAATGCCTCAGTTGCTTTGCCTTTTCCTCGTCTATTGTCAAGCCGTCGTTGCGTATGTGGCTCAGGAGCGATCCCTTGCTTGCGAAATTGCCCCCCTTTACCAGTGCATAATATCTCTTGAACTTTATATTGTCTATTGTATTGTCGTTCTTCAGCGCCTTCAGCAGTCTTCTTTGACCTCTTATCTTTTTCTTGTATTCAAGCATGCCTCTTGCCTTTGCCGTGCCCTTTCTTCTTCCAGGCCCTCTCCTTCTTCCCTTCATCCTCTTTTCCCTGAGAACCTTCGAATAGGCACTGACGTTGTGCTTTGCCTTAATCGTGTATATGCCTCCGTTCTTTATGAGCGCGCGTACGTCCTCTCTTGTTATGGCCTTCTTAGCCTCCTGTATGGCGTCGGCCTTTATTCTAACTGCGCTGACTCCCCTGGTGAGAAGCTCGCCTGCTATTCTTTTTGTAAGCTTTATGCTCATTTGTAAGCACCATTTGTCACGTTTATCTTTGCCTTTACTGCAATCTCCGTCATCGCTATCCTCTTCCTTATCGCGACGCCCTTAGCTATCGTAACATCATAGCCGTTGAGCATCTTTTTAGCTATGAGCGTGTTGAGCTCGCCAGGATTATGTACAAGCATTATCCTTTTTCCGTTTACCCTGACTCCTATCAAGGAATCCGGGTTCTTGTAGCCAATGGTCGGCTCAGCGCCCATGAAGCTCTTCTTTACTCGCTTCTTGTTGTCTATTCCTCGCTGCTTCCTCCATCTTGGCAGTACCCTTTTCCTCTGCTTTGCACCATAGTTTGGTATGCTGAATGTTGGATGAGTTTTCTTTTGCATAAACATCACTCTATTTCGTAATACAGGCCGTCCTGGAATACCCTGCTGTCCTTGTTGCGTATCTTGCAGGCAAGCCTTATGTTTGCTGCCGTTTGTGAAACGTCATCAAGGCTTATGCCGTAGATCCTGACGTTCTGGCCCTTTGTCTCAATCTTGGTTGTGCCGACTATTTTCGATATGCGCGGCACACGTTCCCCTATTATGTTGTTTATATTGAGCCTGTCGCCCTTTACCTCAATGTTTATCGGGAAGTGCGCGAAGACCACTCGCATCTTTTTCTCGAAGTACTGGTTCACGCCCTTCACATCGTTCTCCAGTTCCTTCTTGAAGGAGTTCTCTGCCTTAAGCGACTTTTTGAGAAGGCCCTTTTCCTTCACCGCACTTATCACAATCTTGCTGTCCTTTTTGTGCACGGTGAGAAGCGCATCGTTGAACATCCTTTTGTTTGTGCCGAGGGTTCCTTTTGTTTCCACTTCGTTGCCCTTTACCTCTATCGCCACGCCTTCGGGTATAATAACTTCTATAATCGGATTTTCAGTAGACATATGCAAGCAACCTTCCTCCTATTTTCTTATCACGTGCCTCCTTGTTTGTCATCACTCCTTGCGGAGTTGTAAGTATCAGTATTACGAAATCCTTGCTCGGTATGTATCTTGATTCGTATTTCTGTATGTTATCGCCCTGCACAGAATATCTTGGCTTAACCACTCCTATCTTGTTGATCTTGTTCGATAGCATTACCTTAAGCATCTTTACCCTTTTGTCGGTGTACTCGTCATAGGTCTTTATGTAAGATTCCCTCTTCATTACATCAAGCACAGTTTTCAGGAGCTTTGTTGAATAAAGCTGGCACTCGATCCTTCCTAAGCGCTCGTTCGTTTTTATCTTGTTTATTGCATCAGCGAATCTGTCCATCATATCAACCGTATTTCTTGAATCCGATATCTCTTGCTACTTCCCTGAAACATCTTCTGCACATATAGAGCCTGTGCGATCTTATGAGCCCTCTTGCGGATCCGCACATCCTGCATTTCCTTATGCCCTTGCCTTTGAACTTTTCCTCTATTTTTACCTTCATCAGCTCACTTGCTCTATCGGTTTGACATTGAATTCCTTGTTAATGTAATCCATTATCTCGTCTCTTGTAATTGTCCTGTGTCTTTTTGACACGCTGGAATGCTTTATCTTCCTCAATGTGATCCTAAGTCCGTTCCTTCTGAATGAGACGTTGACATTCATGCCCAGCATTCCTACCTTCGGATCATATTTTACGCCGCTTATGTCTATGTATTCAGGTATTCCGAAACTAAGGCTGTTGTTTGTTACCGATTCATACTTTATCTTGTTGTCAACGGCATCGAACAGCCTTGTTATGAGTTTTTTTGCATCATCGCCGCGAACAGTCACAAAGGTCCCTATCTTTTGGCCTTTTGCTATCTTGAACGCAGGATTTCTTGTCTTGGATATCTCATCCGCAGGCTTTCTTCCTGTTATTATCTCTATGAGCCTTCTCGCATTAGCGCGCAGCTGGTCATCACTACCCGTGCCTATGTTTATTACCACTTTGTTTATTTTTATCTGCTGCATGCTGTTAGGCTGATCCATGAATATCATTCCACTACTATTATGTTCTTTACGAGGGTCTCGAAAACCTCTCCTTTGTCAGGTTCCACTGTGACGGACTTTTGCTTGTGCATGTTTCCCTTGCTTATATTTTTCACCGTACCGAAAACTCCGACGTGAACTCCATCTATTACCTCGCACTTTGATCCGGAATCGAGCTTTATCACTTTGGATATATCCCTTTCCGAAATCACTACGGAGTCATTTACATTGATCTCGGTCTTTCCCTTTACTGCGCTTCCATCATGAAGCCTAAGCATCATCTTGTTGCTCTTGTCCTTGTATTTTCCTATTACCTTGTACACCTGCGCCTTTGATCCCTTCTCGTTTTTATTTATCTGTATCTGTCCCCTTTCGTTTATGCCTATTGTATAGCTGTCAGGTCCTATCAATAGTGCATCATTCAACCCGACCGGGAATCTTGGTTCCTTTATCACCTTGCCGTTTACGCTTACAAATCCGCTCTTT
>JBGOTD010000001.1:0-18288 GCA_041476285.1 Candidatus Micrarchaeaceae archaeon | reverse complement strand
TATCATTTTATCACTTGTATGTATTGTCAGTACCAGCCGCGGTATTTCATTGCCTTTGCGACCCTTTCGACAGCTATTATGTAAGCGGCCATCCTTGCGTTTATTTTTTCGCCCTTCTTTGCAAATTCCTCCTGCTTGCTCATTACCTCCTTGAATGACTTTGTTATTATTGTATCCAGTCTTTTGTAAACCTCATCGGCACTCCAGTAATTGCCGCTTATGTTCTGCAGCCATTCGAAATACGATACGGTTACCCCTCCAGAATTGACAAGGAAATCGGGTATGTCGAAGATCTTCCTTTCGGCAAGTATCTTGTCCGCCTCATACGTTACAGGCCCGTTCGCAAGTTCGAGTAGTATTTTTGCATTTATCCTGCCGGCGTTTTCCTTTGTTATCTGGTTTTCTATTGCTGCAGGTATAAGCACATCGACATCAAGCTCAAGCAGTTCCTTGTTGCTTATCTTTTCCGCACCTGGATAGGCTTGCACAGTTCCACGCCTCTTCTTTACCTCCAATACCTTGTCGTAATCAAGACCCTTCTTGCTGTATATCGCGCCTTCCGAATCGCTTACAGCGACTACCTTTGAGCCGAAGAATTTCTTTGACAGGGAGAATGCAAAGTTGCCTGCGTTCCCGAAGCCCTGTATTGCTATGCTAGCTGTCCTTAGGTTAAGCCTCTTTTGTTTTGCTGCTTCCCTAAGCACGTACATGCCGCCTGTGGCTGTTGCATCGCTCCTTCCCTGAGAGCCCCATACCTCCAATGGTTTTCCGGTTACTGCACCGAATTCGTTGTAACCCCTTATCTTGCTGTATTCGTCAAATATCCATGCCATTATCTGGGGTGTCGTGTAAACGTCAGGCGCGAGTATGTCTATCGATGGACCCATGAACCTGTAAATCGCCCTTACGTAAGCCCTTGTAAGGTTTTCCAGCTCGTAGTCATTGAGCTTCTTAGGGTCGCATATTATGCCGCCCTTTCCCCCTCCGAACGGAATATCTGCAAGCGAGCATTTCCATGTCATCCATGCCGACAAAGCCTTTACGGTGTCGAGGTTCTCCTGAGGGTGGAATCTTATGCCCCCTTTTGCAGGGCCACGTGCAGTATTGTAGTGTACGCGGAATCCGGTGAATGTCTTTGTAGAGCCGTCCCTCATCTTTACTGGCAGGTTTACGGTGAGCACCTCCATGGGCTCCCTTAGTGTGGCGTGAGCCTGCCTGTCGAGCTTCATGAGTTTGGCTGCGTCGTCAAGCTGCTCCTGTGCGATCTTAAATGGATCCAATTCCTCAGGCATCTTTTTCATCTCGTTACAATCAGAACATAGATACAATGGAAAGAAACCTATAAATTCCATCACTTTCGGCTTTATTCCACTTTACAGCAACGTTTTTAAATATATCTTATCTATTATATTCAATAAGGTGTAAGTATGTTATTCAAATCTTCTAAACAGCGCAAAGCCCAAAGTGCCATGGAATACTTAATGACCTATGGTTGGGCGATATTGATAATAGCCGTAGTGCTTGGAGCACTATTCTCTCTTGGAGTATTTAGCGGTGCAAACTTGTTAGGAAACGCATGTATAGCGTCATCCGGATATCTTTGTCAGAATCCAACATATCTACATGGTAGTGGTGGTGTATTGGTAACATTAGGCCAGAACACAGGCGCTACATGGACAAGTGCAAACTTTATCTTTGTGCCACAGGGTACATCAATAACAGCAGGCGGTCTTCCAACTACGTTATCTCAGGGTGTAATTTCTGTAAGTGGTAATACGCCAGGTGGCAATGTTTTAGTAACAGGTAGCCTAAATTCAGGACAACAGGCAACTTTGTGGTTACCTGTAAATGGTGTAACACCACCAGTCACTGTTGGTACCCCAGCAACAGGTGCAGTATGGGTTCAGTATCAAACGACATCAACAGGTCCGTTCCAGTATGCACAGCTTGCATCAATCAACATAAAGGCTTCATAAAAAGCCTTTTCTTCTTTTTCTTTTTTTCTTTATGGTTTTATTAGCTGCAGCATATGCTAGCATGAAATATATTTGGTCCAGAAACCATACATTTATATTTTATACTTTCTTTTAAATTTCAAGATGATCATATAACAACCAGACCCACACGACCTAAAGCCCAGAGTGGGATGGAGTATTTGCTTACTTACGGGTGGGCAATTTTGATAATAGCCGTAGCGTTAGGAGCACTATTCTATCTTGGCGTATTTGGTGGTTTATCAACTAACAACACTCTTGGAGTATTTAACATTCCGTCATTTCTAGGAAATGCATGTATAGCTGCATCTGGATTTCTTTGCCAAAACCCAATATATTCACATGGAATTATATCGGCTAATAGTCTTGCTGGAAACATAATAGTAACACTAGGACAAAATATAGGACAGACATGGTCAACTGCTACTTTTGTTTTTGTGCCACAAGGCACACCATCAAGTGCTGGAGTTCCTTTATTGGATTGGAATGCTCTGTTAGCAGGTGGTGTTGGATTTGTTCTTAGTACGGGACTTGCATTAGGACAGACACAATCAGTGACTCTCCCGGTAAATGGACTAACAAGCAACATCGTTTTAGTAGGGCAGGCAGCAACAGGAGAAATATGGGCACGGTATCAAGTATCAGGATCAACCATAACTCAATATATGCAGATTGCATCAATCAACATAAAGGCTTCATAAAAAGCCCTGGCCATTTGGAACAACCATATTGTTTATATTTGTTTCTTTCTTTAATATTTCAAGATGATTATATAGAGACCAAACAAACAAAGCACAGGGCCCAAAGCGCCATGGAGTACTTGATGACTTATGGTTGGGCGATATTGATAGTGGCAGTAGTTTTAACCGTGCTTTTTTCGTTGGGATTATTCAACAGCAACAGCTTTTCCAGTAACGTGTGCATCGCCACTCCTGGTTTCTTGTGCTCAGGTGCCATATACTTGCATTCAAATGCGAACATAATAATTGGCTTGGGTCAGAATACAGGAACAAGTTGGACTAGTGCAAACTTTGTATTCGTGCCCCAAGGGACGCCATTTGATAATAACGGTTTGCCTGCAATATCTTTTGAATCATCACCAGCAAATACTATTCTTGCTACTACAGGTTTAGCAAGTAGTGGCACTACTACACTCTATCTACCAGTAAATAGTATTGCACCGCCAGTAACTGTTGGCACGGCAATCATAGGTGCAATATGGGCAGAGTATTCTTATGTTGTCACTTCAGGCGGAATAAGCCAAGTGCAAGGTCCGGCATATGTACAGATGGCAACCTTGAATGTAAAGGCTTCATAAGTAGAGCAATTACTTATTTCTGATTTCTTGAAGCTCATCCTTCATCTTAAGCAGCTCAACAAGCTCATTCGCGCTCAGGAGCGGCTTAGATAGCCTGTCGGTGTCGTCTATCGCTATCCTCGGGCATGCGGTGTTCACGAACGCCTCAAACTCCCTCATGTTGTTCAATGACTCAAAGTCGAACGTGTTTGCGACAAGTATCTGCGCCTCAAGCCCCTTTGATTCTATCTTCTGCTTGATTATCTTACCAAGGCTCATGTTGTGCTGCCCATTCTTCGTGCTTACCATTATGCCGAATCTCTTTGCGTCGATCGACCTTAGTATCCTGCCCTTGCTTCTCTTGGTGTATGTCTGCCTTAGCTTGTCTATGAACTCTATCTTATTGGCGAACGGCTCAACCACAAGGAATGGTTTTGTCGTTGACAGCAGTGCACCGAGCGGATGAAATATTCCGCCTCCAAAATAGACAAACGCGTCCACGTTTCTGTCTATAGTTGCTGCGCTTCCTATATCGCAACCCAGTATCTGGCCGTTTTTCTTTGCAAATCCGTATGGCTTTCCTATTAGCACGTTCTTGCCGTTGCTTTCATAGAATGCTTTTACTTCATTCAATTGGTGGACATGCTGTATTGTAGTGACTATACCTATGTTTTTGAACTCTTTCAGATAATTGAGCGAGTCTTTTAGAATGCTGAGCGGTGCATCTATCTTGTATTCCACATATTCCACGTTGAAATTGACATGATGGAATTCGCCATGGCCGAAGTGGACAAGTTTGTCCGCTTTTATGTTCTTTGCCTCGTCCAGTGCTAGATCGCACGCCCCGAATGTGGGTGATGCCGATATGAATACCTCATTTCCTTCCTTTTCAAGTATCCTTGCATGTTCCAGTGCCTTTTGCTTTAAACCCTCTGGGAACTGCAATAGTATTCTCATGTTCTTACCTTTTAGAATAAGCAATTGAATTGATTATGATGCCCTTATCTTGTATGTTCCTGACAATTTTGATGCGGCCCTTTTGAATGCCTCCACTGCGACCTTCTTGTTCTCCTTCATTGTATTTATCCTGAATATCGGCTGTCCCTCCTTTATTCTTGCTGCTATTGATGTAGGCCTTCCGAATGCCTGGCTCATTCCCCTTGATATTCTGTCTGCTCCAGCACCTGTTGCCATCTTGTGCTCTCTTATTACGTTGTGAGGATACACGAGCACCTTGAATGAGAACGACAGCGGTATCTCCCTTTCCAGATACTTGTTTGCCACCTGCCTTGCTGATTCAAGCGCATTTGACCTTAATTGGATTGGCTGCTCAGGCCTAAGCGTAAGCTCAAGGTCGTATGTGTCCTTGGTTGTTCCCATGTTGAATACAAGAAGGCTTGTATGAGGCATTGCTCTTACGTAGTTCTTTCTCGGCTTTTTCAGCGAGTACCTTGACCACGCCTGCGAGTTTGGAGTCCTCATTGTCCTTGCGGGTCTTATCCTTGCCATTCTATTCACTAACTCTATTGTACCTTAGAATAAGGTAATATACTTTAGGTGGGGAAGCTATAAATAAGTTATCTGCTTTGCCCTCTTTTCCTGTTAGATAGCATTCGATTGAACCTGTGCGCCCTGGTTATTCTCTCGTCTATTATTGCCAGCATCTCGTTCGGCACTACCCCTCTTGCAAATTCTGAAGTTCTAAGAAGATTGGAATATACGTCGGTTTGCCTATTATACTCATTTAGGGCCTCTTCAGGCGTCATTCTGGGGTGTTTTTGAGTCGAAGGCATTTTATCAATCTAGGCATCTCCAATTAAGATATATAATGTTTTCTGATGATAGTTTTTTATAGTTTATTTGTGATATAGGTAAGGTGGTTGGATGAGCATACTGGAAAGCGCATTAAGTCAGCAGGCAGCTAATGAAGAGACATTCAAGGCAAGAATAACTGTATGCGGCGTAGGAGGAGGGGGATCTAATACTGTCCAGAGGATGAGCAAGCTCGGGATTGTTGGCGCAGAACTGGTAGCGATTAATACAGACGGAAAACATCTTAACACAATGGACTCCGCAGTAAAGAGGATACTTATAGGTGGCGCTCTTACAAGAGGTCTTGGTGCTGGTGGTTTTCCAGAGATGGGAGCAAAGGCCGCTGAATATTCTAAAGTTGACATAGAAAGATCAATACAGGGAAGCAACCTCCTTTTCGTAACTGCAGGCATGGGTGGCGGAACAGGAACAGGAGCAGCACCAATTATAGCCCAATTGGCAAAGGAGAGCGGAGCAATTGTTGTCGGAATAGTAACATACCCGTTTGCTCTGGAGAGAGTAAGACTGCAGGTAGCCAGGAAGGGTATAGAGGAATTGAGAAAGAATTGCGATACCCTAATAGTGATAGACAACCAGAAGCTTGTCGAGGTTTATAGAAACCTTGCAATAGACCAGGCATTCAAGGTGGCAGACGAGGTCGCATCAAGGGCGGTAAAGGGAATAACGGAAACCATAGTAAGACCCGGCTTGGTGAACATAGATTTCGCAGACATAAGGTCGATAATGAGGAATGGCGGACTTGCAATGATAAGCATAGGCGAAGGCAAGGGGACCAACAGGGTCGACGAGGTTGTCGAAAATACATTGAGGAACAAGCTGCTTGATGTTGATTATGAGGGCACTACAGGAATTATGATTTACGTGATTGGTGGGGAGGACCTTACATTAGGAGAGGTGAACAATATCGCCTCAAAGCTTTCCGAGAAGTCGGCTCCGAATGCGAATGTCATATGGGGAGCAAGGATAGAGCCCGAATACAACGGAAGAGTTGAAGTAATAGCAATATTCACAGGCGTAAAGAGCCCGCAGATACTGGCAGGAGCATCAGGCGAGCCAAAGGAAGATTTCGGACTCGGATGGGCTTAATCTATTTCTATTTTTTATTTAAGAAATCGTCAATGTGGCGGAACGCGTCGGTTATTTCATCGTATTTCTTTACTGTAAAATAAGAATTACCAGATATCATTGATGAAATTGATTTTGTCCTGCTGTTATAAAGGCATAGGACCTTTTTCTTAAGTTCCTCTGCAGCTCTTAACTCATATCCAACTCCAGTTGAAGGAGTTGTGATTTCCGCTAGTACCAAATCTGCACTCCTTAACCATCGGATATCCCTTTCATATATATTGCTACTTGGTAGTGATTCACCAGCTTCATTTATGCTTTTATCGCCAACATGTTCTGTAAGGACATCACCATATTTCTTTAGATAGTTAATGAGCTTTAGATAAGTATCGGTGTCTTCCCGTCCGCCCTTTATGGATCCTGCAAAATATATTTTCATTCGACCATCTACGCTTCAACAACTGATGTATACTCGTTCTTGTCCTTGTTCCTTTCAAGCGAATAGACCTTGGCTGCGCTTATGTTCTTAAGCGCACTGTCGTGAGTTATTATGAATATCTGCTCCACCACTTTCGGAAGCGTGTTGCCCAGGACCTCTATGAACTTGTTTATTCCGTTCTCGTCTATGTTATGGGTTGGTTCGTCAAGTATCAGCCATCTGAGATTCGGTACTATGACCATTGCAAGGGCTATCCTCATTGTGAGGCATGCTATGCTTCTTTCGCCCCCGCTTGCAATCCCATCTATTTCTATCCATGACTTTTTGCCATCCAGATCCGTTGCTATTCCGGCCTCAAGTGCGTAGTCGTCCTTCTTTGCCTCAAGCCTTATGCTTGAATAATCCGCATATGGGTAAAGTTCGGACCATATGCTTTCCATAAGCGCATTTATTGATGTTACAAGGCTGTTCCTGAGATGTGCCTCTGTTTCAACAAGTGCGGTCCTGAACTTGTTCATGCTGCTTATGTGGTTTCTCCTGTTCTCTATCCTTTCCTGTAATAGATTGAGGTTTGCAATGCTCTTTGCCTTGTCTTCTATCTGCAGGTCAACGCTCTTGATGTAGCGGTCGTTGCTCTTTATCTTGCCGTTTATTTCACTGATAATCGCGCCCTCTTTTGCGATCAGCTCCTGAAGCTTGTAGAGCTTGTTCTCGTCGAACTTGACATCCTTTATTTCATTGGTTTTTCTTTCCAGGGTTTCTGATGCCTCGCTTATTTCAGATTCGTATTTCTCCTTTCTCTTCAATGCCTCTATCTTTACGTTTAGTTCGTTATTCTCTTTTCCCAGTTTTTCCTTTTCCTTTGCGAATTCTTCTGCCTCTTCACTGAGTTTTGAGTGCTTTTCTTTGAGCTCCTTTGCTTTAGCTGAATTTTTTTCTATTATTTCTTCTACGTCCTTGTAATCTGAAATTTTGTTAGCTGCAAGTTTTGTTTTTTCTAAATCTTTTCTTGCTTCAGCAATCAGTTTTTCCTCTTTCTTTATGGTTTCTTCCAATTTGGCCGTCTTTGATTCTATTTCCTTAAGGGCGTCATTCCTCTGTTCCAGCAATAGCTTCCTTGTGCGTTCGTCCAGTTCCCGCTCGCATACTGGACATTTGCTTATGTGCTCTGCCAGTTCCTTTGCCCATTTTTTAATGTCTTCACATCTTCCCTTCAATGACGACAGTTCTTTCACTGAACCTTGAAATGCGTCCTCTTTTTCCTTTACATCCTTTTCCAAAGATTCTGGATTTCTCCCTTTTATTGATTCAAGAAGTTTCTCCTTTTCCAGCGCCTTTGCCTTGTTCAGTTTTACATTCGCTTCTGCATCCGCGATATTTTTCAGTATTTCGGATTCTTCCTTCCTGAATTTTTTTATTTCAGTATCGCAGCTTTCAAGCCTCTTGCCTTTTGCGTCTAATTCTGAATTTATGTCCTTTTTTTCTATACCCATCTTTTCTATTTTTTTCAATTCGCCTTTTAATGTTGTTATCTTGCTCGAAAATTCTGCGATCTCCTTTTCAAGCCTCTTGCTTTTTTCGAATTTTGACTTTATTTCTGTTAATTCCTTTTCCAGTTTTTTTGCATTTGATTCCTTATCCTTTGATTGCTCTGTCAGCTCCTTTTGCTCCTTCTCTATTCCCTGCCTTTCCTTTGTCAGGTTCTCAAGTTGCGATTTTGCTTCATTTATATTCGTCTGGGCTAAAACCTGCTCCTCGTCGGCTATTATCGACTTTATGCTGTTGATTAAGGAGGTGGCATTCTCCTCCGCCTTTGCAAAGCTGTCAAGTCCCAACATTTGGTCTATCTGCCGCTTTCGCTCGCTCTTTGTAAGCTCAAGGAAATAGTCTATTTTGTTCTGCTCTGCGTATATGGCCCTTGAGAAGGTATCATAATCTATTTTTATGAGATGCTCTACCTCCTCGTTGACCCTGGCTGATTGTGTCTGTAGATAATTGCCGTTTTTCTCCAGTTTTGCAGACGTTGTCTCGCTCTTGCTTATCCTTCTTGTAACAGCGTATTCATCGCTGCCCATGTTGAACTTGATCTTGACCTCTGCACTGCTCTGCGCGCTCGGCCTGCTTGATATAAGATTCTCAGTAGTGGTTCTTTTGTGGTTGAGCGATGGAAACGTCCCAAAAAGGCCGAAGGATATGCCGTCAATCACAGAGCTCTTGCCTGCCCCCATTACTCCTACAAGCACGTTTACGCCCTTCTGAAAGTTCATTACGGTGTGTTTGTGGGTCTTCCAGTTGATGAGCTCTATAGAATTTATCATTCAAACACTGGCATTTTATTGCCGTATTAACGCGAGAATCAAGCTGTATTTTATATGAGGCCTTCTTCTACTACTTCGATTTCGCCTACTCCATCTACTTTCCTCAATTCATCCTCTATCTTTGATGAACTTGTCTCGGAATCGTCAAACTTAAACATAACCTTTATCACCTTGATCCCGAATGCGACATCCTCAGTCTGCATGCCCGCGGGATTCATGCTCTTCTTTATGTTGTTTACCGCATTTTCGAGCTCGTTGTCTTTTGGATATACCTTGAACAGTATCGCTACCTTCGACATTAAGGCCCCTCGAATCCGCAAACCTCACACTTGTAAGTGTTTGAAATTTCTCTGCAATGCTTGTCCCGTATTATGTTTCCCTTTCCACAGGAAGGGCATTTGAATTCCGTGTACTCGTGTGTCAGATGACCGCAAGAGACGCATTTCTTTCCTGGTAGTATTCCTGCCATTATATCACTTTCTTCTTTTCCTTTTTGTATTTTTAGTTCTGATTCTTCCTTCAGGTTTTATCTTGTTTATTACCATTATTATAAGTACTGTGTTTATTACAAGTAGTACTATTATTATTGAGATAAGTGCGACTATGATCTCCTGGCTGAATTCTATATAGTTGGTCATCTTCTGGAAGTCTGCGCTCTGTATTTGCGGTTGCTGGCTCACTACTAAGTTCTGGCTTATGGTTTTTGTATCGTTGCTTAATTGCTGCGCAAGAAGCGCTGCGGAATACCCACTGATTGCATAGCTTTTTGCAAGGGTGGCATTTGCGGTGATGTTCGATTCGCTGACGTAGAACTGCACTTCCTTGGAGAATTCTGTCGCCCAAACCCCGAATGTCGAATTGCTTGCTATTGACAGTGAAAGGTTGTTGAGCTCTGCTGTTGTTTTTGATGATGAGAGGCTTGCATTCGAAAGTGCATAGGCATAATCTGCATCAAGTATTGTCAACGGATAATTGTTCTGGTTGTATGCCTGCTGGGCTGTTACAAGGTAGAGATTTGTGCCATATGGGGCTGCTCTTTTAAGCCTGTTCAACGCAACCAGCCTTAGGGCATCTGTCGGAGCTAAGTATGTACCGCTTTGTGTTGCCTCGTTGTATACTAGGTTTGCTGCAGTGCACCATCCGTTCGATTGTGCGCCAAGATAAAGTTCGTCAAGTATTTCATCGGACTCTATTTGTGAGGAATTATACGATACTATCGCTTGGTTTATAGTGTAGTTTCCCCATAATTGTCTCAACTCCGCGCTAATTACGTAATTGTAGTTTTGGGTTGTCAGTGGGGGTGGTATAAGCGATGAACAGAACCCTTGTATGTTATATAGAAGTGACAGTGCACTCTCCCTGTTTGATGGATAGCCATTGAAGTAGAATGTATTTACATAGTCTAGGAAGGCGAGGTTGGCTGCAGTATAGACGTATCCGCGCTTCGATAATGCTATGCTCTGGTTGAGCACACGTCCTAGCTGTGCACTTATATTGGCAAACTTTGGATTAGAGTTCAGGCTGCTTATCTCTCCTCTTGTGAGGTTGAATGTCGCATTGAGAAGCAGATTGAATATCGTGTAGTTGCATGACGACGTACAGTTGAATGTTGCCGTAGGCAGTAAATTAACATTGTAGTCGTTGTAGAAGTTGTAGGTTGTTTGGTTTGCAAGTCCTGATATGCTGCTGTTGAATGCAAAATGGGTCGCCTGTAACACATTTGCGATCTGCACTAATGGTATTCCAAAGTTCGCTTGTACAAGCAGGTATAATTCATCTTCTGAACTGCTTTTTGACACCATTGGGACAAGAACCAAATCAATTCCGGCACTCTTTGCAGCGCCAACCTTGTCGTATACGCCGCCTATCGGCCCTATGCCGCCATCACTCCCTATTGTTCCTGTCATTGTAAAGTCCGTCCTTAACGGCCTGCTTTCAAAAGCGGACACCGTAAGCAATGCCATGGCCGCGCCAGCGCTTGGTCCGGATACATTGTCTCCTGCGCCCATTATGTTATATGTAAAATTGTAATTGCCGAATGCATGGTTCGTATAGTTTGATGCATATATTGCAGCAGTATATGCGGATTGAAGAGTAGATGCGCCGACAACTGCCGGGCCGATGATATCCACCTTTCCTGTGCCGTTGGTTATTGTAAGCCTTATTTCCGTAAGGCTTCCGGTGTTGTTTGTGATCACTACGGCAGGCGCCCTTATCGATGCGCTGCCAACCACTCCTGCGGCTGAATATGATGCCAGCATAATGCTCAGAACGGCTAAAGCCACTATATACTTACCAATCATTGAATCAGCATGAATCGGCATTATAAATCTTGATTATAGGTATAAAAACTTATCCTGAAGACTGAGGTTACGGCTTGAGGTTCTCGAATTTTGTGGCTTTTGACCACAGGTTGCTGAATCTGCTCTGTGCCTCCTTCTGGTTTATCCCAACTATGTGCTCGTTCTTCTTGTTTATTATGTTGAGTGGAGGGATTTTGTATGCGACGCCGTCATCCATAAGGACTCTTTCGTGCTGTTTGGCAGCATCTTCGGCGCTTAAGACGCGCAGCTCGAATATTACATTCCTGTTCGCCAGTTCGTTCTTGAAATCGTTGTAGGACTTCCCGAATTCATTGCCCAGCCTCATGGTGCTGGTAAGTACTGATATCTGCCTGTATTGCTGCATGTGCTTCTCTATCAGTTGCATGAGATTGTCAAGCGAATTGGTGTCAAAATGCATGTCAAGTATCTTTATCTCGCCATTAAGCTTCCTCATCAGCCTGTTTGACAGCAGCCTCATGTTGGAATAGGGTGTATCGGGATTTATCGATATTTGGGGTGTCGCCCTTCTTGTCAATTGCGGCGACCTGTTATACATTTTCAATAAGGAATTCGCTCCTCCGGCAAGTGCAAGTGCACCTCCGACATAAGCAACAGGGAATGTAAATATGGCACTGTTAAAACTGAAATCGAACTCCAGTATTGCCACGAGTATTATGTATATAATGGAGGATATCACAAGTATTGTAGCGGTCATTTTGGAGTATGGTTTTGAGAAAAGCCATATCACACCTATAGCAAGGATGATAACCGCAAAGGGCAGGAGTGCATAGGTAAGATGCAACGCCAATGCAAGAGTGCTGGATTGCGAGAGGGCGCCAAGCAGCGCAGAGTTGGCATCTTTTATGGTCACGTTGTATGTCGTTATCGCCCTTGATATGCCCGAGTAAACTCCTATCGAATATGACAACTGCTGCATGTAGTAGAAGGTATAAAGCAATGTGATGAAGCCGCCGATAAGGACAATTACCTGGCTCAGGCTTAGCTCACTCTCCCTGCTCATTCATGCACCCATATATTAACAATACTAAATTTAATAAGTCTAATGTCAGAGATGGATGATTGCGAAGTAGGCCAGCATCGCAATTGCTATGCCGAAAAGTAGTGGCGGTATTGCTGGCAGCGCCCGCTTATACTTCCTCAGTATCAGCATAGTGATTACAAGACCTAAAAGGGCACCCAATACTATGACAAAGCTAAGTATGAAGTTGAGGTTGACCTTGTATGCGGCAATCGCCAGCATAAGGGGCATTGCAAGATCACCAGTGCCTAATGCTGTCCTTGCGCTAAATGGCACCATGTCGCTATTGACCAGCCTGGTGACTATCCCTTTATTGTCCCTGATGATCTCTTTCTTTGTTTTTGCATATTCCTTCTTCTGGGCGGTGCTGAGAAAATTCAAAGGCACTGCCTCCACCTCGTTTACCATTATAAGAAATGAGAGGTTCTTGCTTATCGCCATGTTGCCCAATGCTATCATGTGCTTTGTTACGAAAACGGCGATGAAATCATAAACTGCAAGTATTATCATGAATACCATTGCTGCGATAAAGCTGAAGCTCAGTCCAAGCACAAGCCCCACGCCGACGCTTGCTATCATTGCAGTAAGGTTCCTTAGCCTTGGCTGCTTGTATTTTGCCACTACAAGGCCTAACGCGAGGATCGCCGCAACTACAAATACAGATATCGTACTGTTTCCGAAAAGGTTTGAAAACGCAGTGCCTGAAAATGCAGATATCGTTACGACGAAAACCACGAACGACGCTATGAACACCACAGCTCCCTCCAGAATAAGGAACAGCTTGTCTCCCTTGTACACTCTTAGTACTAGTATTATTATGACTGAGAACACGACTATGTATGCTATGTAAAATAGCGCGTTTACCGAAGATGATACTGTTTGTACGTCCTTTACCTGCTGGTATGTAACTCCGGTAAATACTTGTGTTGCAAGAAGCAGGCCGACGAACTGGACAAGCATGAACATCGTAAGTATCTGTATCAGTTGCCTGTATTCTATAACCCGGAAAGCCAAACATTCACCATTATACTTTGCAGTATGATTTATGAGACTATATAAATAAGCCTATGCTGCTTTCCCTATTTTTGAGGAATAAAATTAAAAATAGGAGGTACTTCGTGCGCTGTTTCGGAGATATGCTGGTTAATTTTCATTCCTAAGATGTTCGACCCTCCAGTTGTTTGAATGGATCGAATAATCGGTTCTACGAGAATATCGTCTTCCAATCATGATAATTTCCATTCTGCGCAGAAGAATGGCATTTTGCATTTGCAACGCCTTAATCCTTGTCGTGTCGTCTTTTTTTCTAGCAGTAAGTTTTTCTCCCACGCCAATAATTCAAACCGCATATTATTAAATTTATACGTTTGATGGTGTGTAGATGCCGCCGCTGGAATTCACGAATATCGTGTATGTGGATCCTACGAAGCTGCTGTTCGGTGTTGTGCCATTCAGCCACGTGACAATCGTATATTCTCCTGGGCCGTTTCCTTTGATAAGCTTATCCATGTTGAACGACACAAAGAAATTCGACCCTTTTTTATAATAGGTATCCGCAACTATTGTTGTGATCGATGGATAATAGTTTAGTGGATCACCTACAACGCCTGCGATGGTGGGACCGTAGCTATATTCTGATGTCCTGTCCAGAGCAGACCTAGACATGTTTGATATCTGCTCATCGTAGCTGATCTCTATCGACGATAATTTATAGCCATTAATTATGCTGCCCTCAAGAAGCGCCTCCATGTTGGAATTTATTTTGGGCGTGTTGTTCAGCCAATTTATGTAATTGTTGACAAAGTCCTCAACAAGATATACCGAACTGCCGTTATATGCAACGCCTATTGAAACCTGATTGTGTTTAGGGTCCAAGATGTTATACCTATGGCCGTTGTTGCAGCATTGGGAATCATTATAGACCATGTTGTATTCCATCTGCTTCAATGATCTTGTGACGTTTATGTTTCCATATGTCGTGCAGAATGAGCCGATGCATGCCTTTAGGCCCTCTTTTGTGTAGGCTATGTTTTCTTGAACAGACTCCTGCCCGCCTACCAGGGTGTACCTCATATATGGTTTCATCCCGTATATGTCCCAGTGGCTGAAATAGTTGTTCTGGAGCATGCTTTCTGCATGCTGCTGCCCTGAGAGTATCGGCGATAGCGTCACGTTGCTCAGGCCGTAGTTTGATCTGTCCTTGTTTATCAGATAAAGAGTGTAGTTTATTATTGGCCCGAATTTCACATTTTTATTCGACTGCGTGTTTTGTGTGGAATTTGGAAAGTTAAAATTAGGACCAAGATTATTAGAGATTATCGAGCTGGCAACCTTTATTGCCGTGATTAATTGCGGATAAAACAGGATTATGAGCAATGCTATTATTACCAGAGATATCAGATTTCCCGCCAGTCCCAAGCCATTCACCGATTAAACCTGCCGAATATATACTACGGGTTAGGTATTTCTATATATTCCTTTTGTTAGGTTTTGGCTGGCTACTGCTCAAGTTCCTGCCTTGCCAGTCTTATGAGCGCCTTGCTTGCATCCGGGCTTTCAAGGATGCGTTCTGCCGCCATTCTTTTAATGACAGGGTTTTCTTGCGTATCTGCAAATATTCGGGACAATATAGTTATGCTTGGTCTAGCACTTTGTAGGAATTCTGCCCTGCTTATCTGTTCATCCGCCATGGCAACAAGCCTAGGATGGGCCGGATCTGCATGTATCATTCCATTGGAGTTTTTATTCTCTTTTGCTATCATAGAGTCATCTCTGCTATTTTATCACTTCAAGTGTTATGATGCTTATAATATTTAAATTTATCACAATTGAATGTACGCTGGAGGTGGGAATCGAACCCACAGAAGCCATTTCTAGCTAAACAGCTTAGCAGGCTGCCGCCCTACCACTAGGCGACTCCAGCATTGTTTTATTATTGGCTAAGAAGACTTTTAGTCTATTGTGTTGTCACTAAGATCTTTAGAGGGATCAATCATAGGTAGATGATCCGGACGAATGCTCATCAGAATCTGACCTGAGTTTTATATCAGATAACCTTAACCTCGTGGATTCGCTTATAAGTTCAATGTCCTCTGTTACCAGCTTTACAAGAGTGGTAAAGTTCTTGTCTACTTGGGCATTTTGCTCTTTGGATAGTTCTCTAAAAACGTGCCTCTTTGCAGCATCCCAAGTTTCAACCAAATCCCTTGCAACGTAGTCTTTTATCGGGCGCTGATAGTCCGGAAGGAGAATGACAAATGAGTTAAAGACCTCTTTAGTTAGACGGTCAAACTTGACTTGCTTTCTCGATATGCCATACCTTCTTCTGATCTCTTCTTTATCAAGTATTACCGGATTATTGGCGATTGTTTTTGTTGGTATTTTATCACACAGGTATAATATTTACAAGATATTTAAGCTTATTTCTGCCAATACGTGGCAGAAGCTGGCCCTGCATTACCAGAACTATGAGAGTTTGCTGCACCTCAACTCAATCCTGTATCTTAAGAGCATAGCCAAAATATGCTTAAGGTTGCTCCTTCCGGCCTGGCCTGGTTCACATACCAGACTATCACCTAAGGCAAGATCTTCAACGCCTAAGTGCAGGCTCGCACAGCTCCGATAACACTCAGCCAGCATTGGCTCGCCGAAAAGGGATTTGCGAATGGGAAACCCTTAGCTTCCCGCCTTATCTGCCAGTATTCATTCTGATTTAAGCAATTAAAATCTATGCCTATAGATAGGCTTTTAAGCATTAATTACTCTAAATATATAAAATGGGGAAGTGGTGCAATGGCAAGGAAAAAGAATCTATATGATTCAAAAGGTGCAGACACATGTCCATGTGGATGCTGCAAATGGCATAGCTCAAGAACAATAAAAGTGGTATTGGCTATAATGTTCGTGTTTATAATAGCGGCTTTTGCTGCGGCGATATCATATTCATCAAACCCGTACTTCGGTCAAAGCGTGCTCTCATTCATGGGAGTCATATTCCTGGTAATCTTCATAGGCTGGGCCTTTGGCTTCTTCTGCTCTTGCAGGGGAGTGCACTGGGCAAGGCATGGCTATTCGATGTTCGATGATTCGAGGCTGGTAGCCAAAAGGAGATACGCTGATGGAAGCATATCAAAGAAGGAATACGACAGGATCCTGAAGGATCTTGATTAATCCTTCTTCATTTTTATTTTATATTTATCATTATATTTAACAGGCTAATTCTTTCATTTGAGATTTAGCATACGTTTATCGTTTGTCATAAAGGTGTAATATTGAGCGAAGAGGAATATCAGAAACTTCTTGACAGGGCATTTTCAAGGCTTCCAAAGCTGTCCGCTGAAAAGGCGGATTTCGTCATACCGGTAGCGGAAGTGATGGCGGAGGGAACAAAGACAATAATAAGAAACATTACATTGATAGCAGATACTGCAAGAAGGAATGCCGCAGATATAGCAAGGTACATAGGCAAGGAGTTCTCAGTGCCCGTAAACATAGAGGAGCAGAGGCTCATAATAAACGGGAGATTTCCTGCAGACGAAATAGACAGGAGAATAAAGAAATACTTTGAGATATATGTTGTGTGCAAGGAATGCAAGAAGCCTGACACACATCTGGAGCAGGCTGAAAAGGGAATGTATCTCGTATGCGAGGCCTGCGGAGCAAGATACTGGGTAAAGAATTATTAGGTGCTTAGATAAGGAGACGAGCAAATTATGACCAAAGACGTGGCTCACCGGTAGAGAGTTCACTGAAGCTGCCGAACCAGGGAGAGATACTGGGCAAAGTGGCAAGGATTGCCGGCGCTACAAAATTCTTCGTAAAATGCATTGACGAGAAGGAGAGGCTTTGCACCATTCCTGGAAGACTAAGAAGGGCCTTCTGGATAAAGGAGAATGATGTAGTGATAGTAAGGCCCTGGATTGTTCAGAGCGATGAAAGAGGAGACATTGTCTGGAGATACAGCGTGCTTGACATAAACAAGCTTAGGGACAGGAACATGCTCAAAGGGCTTTAAGGATTAGATATTATTTCTTCCTTAGGAGCTTTTTGTATCCGTTTTCTATTAATCCGACACCGACATAAGCGGCAGTGCCGATTACCACACCATCTACAGCCACTATACTGGCTTTTCTGAGAAACTGGTTAAGAGTGAGCGACTTTATCGCTGCGGCCATTATCAACATAATATCACTTGCTAGTATATGCGCTTTTCAAATATTTATAGTTTGTGTCCTTTAGGACTTCTCTTTCAGCTCCTTGGGTGATGGGGGATTATATTGTGAGCCTCCCGGAGGGTGCTGCCTCCTTCTCCTTAGTTCCTCCTCTTCCTTCTTTTCCTTCCTCTGGCGCAGCAGGAAGAGGATGAGCAACAGCAGTATTATCACTATCGCAATGGCTAGCAGAATCGACGCGGTTACTGTGGTGCTGCTTGTTATCGTGCTTATGAATGGTATGAATATGGTTGTCCTGCTCGTGGTTGTCCTTGTAGTGGGTATTGAGGTAGTCGGTACTGTGGCATTTATTATCGGAACTGTAATTGGGGATATGCATTCCGTTGATGTTAAGTTGAGCGTTATTGTGTGCAGTATTGGGAGATATGAGATGCCCTCAAGCTCCGCATAATAGTACTTTCCTACGTTTGTAAGTTGTGTCTGTACACCAGGATAGAGGGCATACTGCTGGCCGTTTATCGTAACCCCTGCATATATCGGAGTTATGTAGTTTTCGATAACGTTTATTACGTTGCCACATAGCGTTAAGCTGAATGTGCTGTACTCGGTAATGTTCGTTACTTGGTATCCATACTTTATGCTTTCAGCTGTTGGCAATGGTGATCCGCCGCCTCCGCCACCGCCTCCGCCACCGCCGCCGCCGCCGCCCCCGCCAACCCCCCCCCCGCCGCCGCCCCCGAATTAAGGGGGGGTGGGTGGTGTTCTTTTGGTGGGGGGTGGTATCCAAATTGGTGGTTCAGGGGTGGTG